>JAUWRC010000091.1 GCA_030610745.1 Clostridia bacterium | reverse complement strand
TTTGTGATAGTATTAAAAGCAGGGGTTTGGAAACCAAGTCCTCAGGTGAGCAAAGGGTAAAAAAGTTTCCAAAAATTTGGTCAAGTTTCAATGGAAGAAATAGAGAAAACCGACTTTATTGTGATTAAAGCACTCGAAAATGGGGTAACCATTATAGGTTTAACTCGTGGCAAGGAGACTACTATCCACCATACAGAAAAGTTAGATAAGGGTGAAGTTTGGATTTGTCAGTTTACCGAGCATATTTCGGCTATAAAGATTAGAGGTAAAGCTGAGATTCTTTCCAAGCACGGAAAAATAGAATCTGGCAAATAAGGGACTTCTTTTTTGCACGCAGATCTACGCAGATTATAAGGATTTTAAACGATATTCTGAGTGGTAAGTAGCAGGTGATTAATTAACCATTTAGCCAGTTAACCGACGAGATACTAGATACGAACAACGAGATACGAATTTAAGACGAGATGAGCAAAGATGAGCTCAGGTTAGAGGTATTTCTTAAAGACCGGGCTTATTGCTCGGTTTTTTTTACTGTATCAGAATTGCGTGTCCGGTAATTTCAACAGAGAGCTCTGAATATTTACATCTGAGGAAAGAGGGGGTGATAGCTACTAAAAAATATAAAATTCTGGATTGAATTTCATTGTACAAGGAGGTAATAAGAACTATGTCAAAAAGAATCAAGATATCCATCATCCTAAGTGTGGTTGGGGCTGCAGTGGTCGTTGCGGTATGGCTGTTTTTCCCCTTTTTAGCTCCTAAGAAAATGTTGACAATTGGAATTACCCAGATCGTGGATCATCCGGCCTTAAATGCGGTCAGAGATGGTTTCATTGATGAGATGGCTAACCAGGGATATATAGAAGTTGAAAATATCGTTTATGATAAGCTAAATGCTCAGGGAGATATAGCTACGGCTAACACTATTGCCCAGAAGTTTGTCTCAGAAAAAGTAGATCTAATCCTCTCCATCGCTACTCCTACTTCCCAGGCAGTGGTAGGGGCTACCACTACTATTCCCATAGTCTTCTCGGCCGTAACGGATCCCATAGGTGCAGGACTGGTTAAGGATCTGGAAATCTCCGGTAACAATGTTACAGGAATCTCTGACCTCACTCCAGTAAGAAAACAATTTGAACTCATCAAAGAGATATTGCCAGAAGCAAAGAATGTGGGAACACTTTACAACTCAGCAGAAGCCAATTCCGTGCTCACCAATGAGCTGGCTAAGGAAGCTTGCGCAGATTTAGGGTTGAAGCTCATCGAGGTCACAGTTTCCAGTAGTGCCGATGTTTTTCTGGCCGCCCAGTCCCTGGTAGGAAGAGTGGATGCCATTTACGTCTCTACGGATAATACTATCGTCTCAGCTTTGGATGCGGTAGTGCAGGTGACCAATGAAAATGACATTCCCCTGCTTCTTGCCGATCCTACTACTTTAGATAAGGGAGCTCTGGTAGCTCTTGGCTTCAATTATTATCAACATGGAAGGCAAACGGCTCCTATAGTTATCAAGATTCTGGAGGGGACAAAGCCAACCGATATACCAGTAGAATTTGCCAAGAATGTGTTGCTAGCAGTAAATCTGGATACGGCAAAGGAAATAAATATCTCAGAATCTTCCCTTCTCAATGCTGTTAAGGCATTTAAAGAAAAATTGGAAAAAGAGGGAGAAGTCGAATTTAGTACGATTGGCGGCTAAAATATTCCTGGGGGAGAAACCAAGTCTCCCCCAGGAATTATAAAAAGGTTAAAATAAGTGCTAGCGGGTTTTATTTTACATAGTGTGGAGGAAGGACTTCTTTTTGGCATTCTGGCTCTAGGGGTTTACATAAGTTTTAGAGTCTTAAATTTTCCCGACCTTTCCGTAGATGGAAGCTATCCCCTGGGAGCAGCGATAGCTGGAATAATGATTGTTCAGGGGATAAATCCATTTTTGACTCTCCCTGTAGCTGTTCTGGCCGGAGCTCTAGCTGGTTTATTGACCGGCATTCTGCATACAAAATTGAAGATAAACCCCCTTCTAGCGGGAATTCTTACGATGATCTGCCTGTATTCTATAAACTTAAGAATTATGGACAGACCGAACATATCACTTTCTCCATACTTAGGCCATAAAACCATTATTAGCATTATCAAAGGGCTCAATTTACCTTTAAAGAGTATTTATCTTATTCCTCTTGTTTTCTTTCTTGTTGTCCTTGTCTTGAAACTATTACTCGACCTTTTCTTGCATACCCAGTTGGGACTGGCTATTCGAGCTACGGGGGATAATGAAGAAATGGCCAGAGCAGAGGGTGTAAATACTGACACTGCCAAGCTCGTCGGATTGAGTCTATCTAATGGACTGGTTGCCCTGGCAGGTGCTTTATTCGCCCAATATCAAGGATTTGCTGACATAGGTATGGGTATCGGGATGATTATCGCTGGATTGGCATCTGTGATCACCGGTGAGGCTTTAATTCGTGGAAGAACAATCAGCTTGATAACCATGGAGGTTGTCGTGGGAGCTATTGCCTACCGATTAGCTATAGCCGCAGCTCTCAAGTGGGGATATAATTTTGGATTTAAACCTACGGACTTGAAATTACTTACGGGTTTATTAGTAATTATAATCCTGGCTTTCCCTATTTTGCGGACTAAAATCAAGAAAAGAGCCACAAAGTTACAAAAGAATATTATACGAGGATAATAGATGTTAAAAATTCGTCACCTTAGCAAGATATTCCTTAGAGGAAGTGTCAATGAGAATTTGGCTTTAAGGAATATCAACTTGACCGTAGCTCATGCTGATTTCGTTACTATTATTGGTAGTAATGGAGCAGGAAAAACTACTCTTCTAAATCTAATCAGTGGAGTATACCCTCCTGAAGAGGGTAGAATCGAAATAAATGGAATGGATGTAACTAATCTGCCAGAGCATAAACGAGCTAACTTTATCGGGCGGGTGTTTCAGAGTCCCTTGCAAGGAACAGCATCTTCTCTAACTCTGGAAGAGAATCTAGCCATAGCCGTCTTAAGAGGTAAAAAGAGAGGATTACGTCTGGCTGTTACCCGAAAAAAAAGAGAGGAATTTAGAGAAAGGTTGAGAGCATTAGGTCTGGGACTGGAAAATAGGCTGCAGGAAAGAGTGGGTTTACTATCTGGCGGTCAGAGACAGGCTCTGACCATCTTTATGGCTGTTTTCACCAAGCCTGAATTACTACTACTTGACGAACACACAGCCAGTTTGGATCCAAAAACAGCCCGGCGAATTATTTCTTTGACCAAAAAAATTGTGGCCGAGAGCCGGTTGGCTACTCTTATGGTGACCCATAATATGGAGCAAGCTTTAGAGCTTGGCAACCGCACCATTGTGATGGAGGAAGGTGAGATAATATTTGATGTTTCTGGTGAGGATAAGAAAAAGATGACCGTTAAAGACCTTTTAGAAAACTTCAGTCAGATTAAGAAAAGGGAATTGGTTGAGGATAAGATGTTGTTAGTATAAGATTGGGAGATTGGGAAATTTTTCCAATAATAACCCTTCTCTCTTTCTTTTTAATTTCTTCCCTCTTTTCAATCTACCCTATACGATTTTACGATTCAGGTTCCTTATTCCAATACCAGATCGGTTGTCGTACCCTTAACACCCTTGAGAGCACGCAATCTATCCACCATTACCTGCAGAATATCCTCATAACTGTCAGCTTCAATACAGGCTAAGATATCTTGACTTCCTGTAGTCAAATCCGCTCCTTTTACTTGGTCAAATTTCAGCAGAGCATCCCTAACACTTCTTTCCTTTCCCATCTCTACTATAACTTTTAAATAAGCCCTAGCCATTCATCTCACCTCTTTTCACCATCATACTCATTAATTTAACCGGGTTTATAATCCCGGAGCAGCTAAAACTTCTCTCTCTAATTTTCTTAATTTACTTCTAAAATCAGCTTTTTCTCCTGGACTCGCATAATCAATTATCAAAATACCTGAAAGATGATCAATTTCATGCTGGAAAGCGTGAGCAAAAAGACCTTCCCCCTCTACTTTTACCATTTTTCCATTCTCATCCCATCCCTGAACCATAACTATGGCTGACCTGTTCACCTTCACTGTAATCCCGGGCAAAGAAAGACACCCTTCCTCCAGAGTACTCTCTCCTTCTTTTAATAAGACCAAAGGATTGATTAATTTCACCAATCCTTCGCCCACATCTACTATTATCAACTGCTCATCAATCCCTACCTGCGGAGCGGCTAATCCTAGTCCTTGAGCTTTATGCATGGTCTGTGCCATCTTTTCAAAAACCCTTTTTTCCTTTAATCCCACATTATCTACTTTCCTGCATTGCTTTCTTAGAATAGACTCTGGATATTTCCTGATTCTGTAAATAGACATAGCCTTGCTTATTCCTTCTGCAGCTTATTTCTCTCATCCACAAGGATAAGCCTGGGTTTTAGGGCTCTTGTCTCTTCTTCGGTAAGTAAAACATAAGAGATAATTATCACCTTATCACCTACCTCACTTAACCTCGCCGCTGCTCCATTTATACAGATTATGCCTGAATCTCTTTTTCCTTCAATAGCATAAGTACTAAATCTAGCTCCACTATTAAGATTAAATACCTCTAATCTTTCTCCAGGCAAAATATCCGCCGCTTCCATCAGCTTTACATCAATAGTAATACTTCCTTCATAATCTAGCTCGGTTTGGGTAACCGTTGCCCGGTGTATCTTCGACTTATACATTGTTCTAAGCATATTTTTCCTCGTCTGAAATTTTATCACAAGACAGACCTTTGTCAACTCAAGTGGTGTGATGTTATTTTAGGGTGTGTGGTGTTTTAGGGTGGACCTGGTGGGCCAGGAAGGGACGGAGGTCCGAAACATCCACTAAATATAACAGCTGCAATAATGGCTAATACGCATAACGCAAGCCATAACCAGCTTTTCTTCCCTTTGAACTTAGCCAGCAGGCTAATTAAACTACTCAATAGACCAGTAAAAATCCTCATTTGATATTCTCCTTGAGAGTACTGGAAAAACTCCATTTTGTCATTGCGAGCAAACAAAGAATGTCATTGCGAGCCTGCCAAAGGCGGGCGTGGCAATCCCTTGAGATTGCTTCACTTCGTTTGCAATGACAATTTATTACTTTTGTCTATGAACTACGAACTACGAACAATGAACTATTTTATCACTGCTATCTTTCCTGTTTTTCTTATTATCCCACTACCTTTTCTTGCCTCAACAAGGTAGAAATAAATACCACTGGCAACTTCACTGCCTGCCTCATTTTTCCCATTCCATTGGTATTCATAGATATAGGCTGCTCCGCCCGTGTTCTGTCCTTTAAATTCAACCTCGCTAGCCTCAATAGCTTTCACTAACCCACCAGCTACATCAAATATCTTTATAGTTACCTCGGCCTCAGTTTCTATCTCTGCCCTTATAGTGGTAGTACCTTGCGTAGGATTAGGATAGTTGAATAGCTTGTAGAACTTTAGCTTACCCGAGGGTGAGAGCCCTATTGCTTTGGTAATATTTATAGTAAAGTTATGTTCTATCTTATCAGAGGAGTCGAGAGAGGCGGGGAAGCCGAGGGAACCGGAAGTATCGGGGGAGTTGGAAGAGCCGAGAGCATCAAGAGAGTTACCAGAGTAAAATATATAGCTATTCTTTTCTCTCATATCTATAGTTGTATTTAGCTCCTTGTTATATAATAGCACTTTATACTCACCTGGTATGCTAGAGATATTTTGCCAGCTAAGCTCAATATTGCTATTTTTTATATTTGTCTCTACTACAAAATCCCAGCTCTCTTCTTTGCCTAAAACCTCTCTTATATCACTAGTATAGTTACCAGGATTCTTCTGCCAATCTGTGTGCGGGAAATATAAAGACACATAAGAGGAGATAAGGGGCGGCTCAGAGAAATCTTCTCTATCCCACTGTCTGGAAGCTTTTGGTGATATACCCATATAGTTTTCTATATCTTGAGCTTCCCCAGCTTTAGCAGAAATCTGTATAGTCCAATTATTCTCTGATTCTGCCTTTGTTGTAAGGAGTGAAGAAGATAAAGGA
>JAUWRC010000063.1 GCA_030610745.1 Clostridia bacterium | reverse complement strand
TTTGGGAACATATTAAATTTACCCCCAATTTTCCATCCGTGACAATTTGCTATTCCTACGTTCTTCCTTTGAAAAACCTTTATTGTTGCTACTTGTAGATATTTTAAAATTTTTTCTTTTCTATCTTAATAGGTTTTGTATGGTTTATGAGTTTAAATATATTAGATGGAAGCTATCGGCCTTCGCAAACAAATTTACTCTTACGGGTTGCTTTTTGTGATAATTTTTGATATAAACAGGGTCGGTAAAACTTCATTTGCTATGCAGACTCAAGTCTGCGGCGGATTGGTTTTTCTCTTATCCGTAGTCCAGATGCCATGCTGAAAACCAACGTTTCTTGAGATGATTATTTAAGATGCCCAGGACAAAATTATTTGCACATTAGGACCGGCAAGCAATAACGTTACGGTTATGCGTAAGATGATGCTAGTGGGGATGGATGCCAAAATTGCGGAATATTAAACTTATTTTAGAATATGACGGCACCTTTTATCATGGGTGGCAAAAACAGCCAGATGTTCCCACCGTTCAAAATCTTCTTGAAGATAGCCTTTTTCATCTCTTTGGGCAAAAGACAAAGGTAGTTGCTGCTGGAAGAACCGATGCCGGGGTTCATGCTACAGGGCAGGTGATTAATTTTACCACCGATGCTTCAATTCCCTTCCTCGCTATCAAGCCTGCTTTAAATAGTTACCTACCCAAAGACATAAGAGTTAAAAAAGCAAAAGAGGTAAGTTCAAGTTTTCATGCTCAAAAATCTGCCTTAAATAGGCTCTATAGATATATAATTTATCAGGGCTCTTTCCTTCCCCCATTTTACCGCCATTTTGTCTGGTGGATTCCCTTTAATTTAGAAATAGATAAGATGAGGCGTGCCTCTCAGTTTCTAACAGGAGAACATGATTTTTCTTCTTTTGAAGGCCAGGGAAGCCCGAGCTTTTCTTCCCGGCGAAAAATAGAGAAAATTACTCTTTTAAAGAAAAGAAGATCCATTATTGTTTATATAAAGGCTGATAGTTTTCTTTACAAAATGGCCAGGAATATAGTAGGAACTCTAGCAGAGGTTGGCAGAGGAAAGATGCCAGCCTCCCAGCTCAGAGCTATACTGGAGGCGAGAGATAGAAGAGCTGCTGGCCCTACCGCTCCACCCCAGGGGCTGTGTCTGGTCCGGGTAAGATACGAGTATTGGATATGAGTGAGCATTGAGCATTTATTGACATAATGGAGATTTGTTATAGAATTAATGCGAATCAAAGCGAGGGGAAGAAATGCTTTGTCAGATTTGTGGAAAAAGAGAGGCTACTTTTCACTTTAAAGAAGTGATAAATGCAGAAGAAAGGGAACTTCATCTGTGTGAGGTTTGCGCTAAAGGAAAAGGATTAAGTGAGTCTTTCTTTATCCCCAGCTTTTCATTGTCTAATTTGATGGCCGGTTTAACCGAATTTGAAATTCCGCCTTCTCAAGAGATAAGGGCTCGTTGTCCACACTGCGGCCTGGACTATGCTCAGATAAGAAAGAAAGGTAAAATAGGTTGCCTTTTATGTTATCAGACCTTTAAGGACTACCTGGCTGTCCTTTTAGAAAAAATCCAGGGTAAGGCTTATCACTCTGGCAAAGTCCCTAGAAAAGGAAAGCTAGAGAGTAAGGAGCAAAGGCAAATTTATAAGCTGCGCAAAGACTTGGAAGAAGCGGTGAGAAAGGAAGAGTATGAGAAGGCAGCTCAGCTCAGGGATGAGATTCGTGGTTTGGAATAATGACAATGATTCTTCAGAAGATGGCTAATTCGAGCAGCCTATGGTTAAAGGCGGATGGGCCTGAGGCAGGGATTGTTTTTAGTTGCCGGGTCCGGCTAGCCCGCAATCTTGAGAATTTTACTTTTCCTCCCTGGGCTAAAGATTCTGTAATGAAGGAGGCTTCAGAAAAGATTATTGAGGCAGTAAGTAAGAGCGATTATCTGAAGCAGGCCGAGCTTATTGATATGAATGAACTTTCTTCTACCCAGAGGAGATTTCTTCTGGAAAGACATCTTATCAGCGTAGAATTTACCGAAGGAGGAAACTATAGATTTTTAGTGGTAGAAAAAGGAGAGATGCTCTCTTTGATGATAAATGAAGAAGATCATCTGAGGTTGCAAGTTATCCTTTCAGGGCTTCAATTAATGGAAGCCTGGCGCCTGAGTGATAGGGTGGATGATCAACTAGAAGAGAATTTAAACTATGCTTTTCTTCCTCAATGGGGTTATCTTACCGCCTGCCCAACTAACGTAGGTACAGGAATGCGAGCTTCCTCTATGTTACATCTACCTGCACTTACAACTACCCACAAAATTGGTGATATACTGAAGAGCATTTCTAAATTGGGGCTGGTAGCTCGGGGTTTATACGGAGAGGGAACAAAGTCCGAGGGCGATTTCTTCCAGATATCAAATCAAGTTACTCTGGGTTTAAAAGAAGAAGAAATTGTGGACAATGTAGAAAGGGTAACCAGACAAGTGGTAGAGCAGGAAAAAAAGGCAAGACAGGTCTTGTTCAAAAGAAATAAAACTCAACTTACCGATGAGATGGGACGGGCTTACGGTGTTCTTATCAATGCTCACTTAATGAGCTCAAAAGAGGCTATAAACCTGCTTTCTAAGTTAAGATTGGGGGTATATCTGGATTTACTGCCGGGATTTAGCATACGGGTTTTAAATGAGCTATTTTTTTTGATTACCCCTGCCCAGCTTCAAATTAAAGAGGGAAAAGAGCTAAGTCCCTTTTCTCGAGATGAATTGAGGGCAAAAGTTATCAGGGAAAAGTTAAGCAGCTTAAAGTGAAAAACCATATCTCTCTTTTAGAGAAAGCTAAAAAGACTATAGAGAAATACAGGATGTTTCCTCCGGGCGCAAAAGTGGTAGTGGGGGTATCGGGCGGGCCGGACTCCAGCACTTTACTTCATCTTCTCTGCCGACTGAGATCTGAATATGACCTTCATTTGTGGGCTGCCCATCTCAATCACGGGTTAAGAGGAGCCGAAGCAGCCGAAGAGGCTGAATGGGTGGAAAGGTTCGCCTTTAAACTTGGGATTCCCCTGATTTCAGATTCTTTTGATGTAGCCTCATTAGCCAAAGAAAAAGGACTGGGGCTTGAAGAAGCTGGTCGCAGAGCACGGTACGATTTCTTTGAAGATGTGGCCCATCAGGTAGCTGCCGCCAGGATCGCCCTGGGCCATACTGCATCTGATCAGATAGAGACTATTTTGATGAGAGTAATAAAAGGGACAGGGTTGGATGGTCTTTGTGGAATACCGCCGATAAGGGGAAAAGTTGTTCGTCCATTAATTGAAGTTTTCAGGGAGGAAATAGAGAAATATTGCCAGGAAAATAATCTTTCTCCTTGTTTAGATTCCTCTAATAGAGAAATTTCTTTTTTGCGCAATCGGATTCGCCTTGAGCTGCTTCCTTTTCTTAAGGATTATAACCCTCAGATAAGCAAGGCTCTATTTCAGCTCGGTAAAATTTTAAAAGAGGATGTTGATTTCTTAAAGGAAGAAGGGGAAGAGAGTTTTAAGGGGCTACTTAAAGAGGAAGGGGAAAAAGATAAGCAGAGATGGCTAGTTTTAGATGTAGAGAAATTATTTCGCCTACATCCAGCCCTGCAGAAAAGGGTTCTACGCCAGGCCATTCGAGAAACAAAAGGAAATTTGAAGGGAATTACCTTTGAACACCTTGTCTCTATCTTGAAATTAAATGGGGAAAAGGGAGCCAGGTGGTTAAACCTGCCAGGGGATTTGGTGGTTCAAAGAGAGTATAAAGACCTGCTCTTCAGGAAAGGAAAACCTCGGGATATATCTTTTGCCAGTTCTTTAACTGTCCCAGGAAAAACAGAGCTGCCCCAGTTAAATCTGGTATTTGAGGCAGAGTTGATTTCTGAGGTACCCGGCTCTTTTTCTTCTTTGACCAGAGGAGGGAAAGTTAAGCTGGGCGAGAAAAGAGAATTTCCCGAAAGGCAAGCCTGGCTTGATTTTGATAAACTGGTTCTTCCTTTATTTTTGCGAGGAAGAGAAAAAGGTGATAGATTTACCCCCTTAGGAATGAAAGGGTCTAAGAAGGTTAAAGATTTTTTTATCGATCTTAAAGTTCCTCTCCAGAAAAGAGAGAGGGTCCCTCTTTTGATAAGTAAGGGCAAGGTAGTTTGGGTAGTGGGGTATCGTATCAGTGAATGCTTTAAGGTGGATAAAGAGACCAAAAGAATTCTCAAAATAAGGATTTCTAAAGCCGATGATTAATCGTAAATCAAATGTAGAGAGGAAAACGAAAGAAACAGAGGTTAAGATTTCTCTAAATTTAGATGGAAAGGGATACTCGAAGATACGCACCTCTTATCCTTTTTTAGACCATATGCTTTCTTTATTTTGCTATCACGGTTTTTTTGATCTGGAAATTAGGGCCAGGGGTGATATTGAGGTAGACTATCACCATCTGGTGGAGGATGTGGGTATTTGTCTGGGAGATGCAGTAAAGAAGGCACTGGGAGAGAAAAAAGGAATAAAGCGATATGGAAACTGGTTTGTTCCTATGGATGAGGTGTTAGCTCAGGTGGTTATAGATATTAGCGGGCGTCCTCTTCTGGTTTTTAATCCTTCTCCTGAAATAAAGAAATACAGTTCCAAAATAAAGAAATACAGTTCCAGCTTAGATAGAGAACTTTTTATTTCTAAATTTAACTTAGATTTTTTTAAAGAATTTTTTAGAGGTTTTTCTTCGCATTCAGGAATTACTCTTCATATCAACCTATGTTATGGAAGTGATTTTCATCACCTTGCGGAGGCTGTGTTCAAGGCTTTTGGGATAAGTCTGGATGAAGCAACCCGGTTGGATGAAAGACAAAGAGGAGTCCCTTCTACAAAAGGGAAGCTGTAGCTACAAGTGGCATAAATGCCACCGCTACAAATCGGAAATGTGGAAAAAATGACGAAGATAAGTGTAGGGTTAGAAATAGGCACAGCCTCAGTAAAAGCTGTGGAATTAATCCACAAGAAAGATGGTTATAAATTAAGCAAATTAGTCAAAGTAGATATACCTTCAACACAAAAGGGTATAGAGAGGGAAGGGGGACAAGTAAAGGCCCTCAGAAATCTTATCCATACCCATAAGATTAATACCAAACGAGTTGTCTCGGGAATAGGGGGAGAGTCGGTTATTGTACGGAGAATAAGGATGCCTTTAATGAAAGAAGCCGAAATCAAGCAGGCTATGAGGTGGCAGGCAGAGGAATACATTCCTTATCCTATTGACCAGGTACGCCTGGGATTTTATGTTCTTGATAAAGGCTTAAAGGGAGAAAAAGGAGAGGAGATGTCTGTAATGTTAGTGGGAGCAAAGAAGGAAACTATAGATGAGCGCCTTGGACTTTTTCATAAAGTAGATGTTTCTCCTCAAATTATGGATGTAAATACTCTTGCTCTATTCAATATCTTTCAATTATCTAATTCGCAAGAAATGGACGGAATAGCGCTTCTTGAGATCGGACACAGCACCACCAGTATTGTCCTCTTAGATAAAGGTAGTCCCTTTTTGATAAGAGATATAAGCTTGGGTGGGTTCTATGTTACCCGGGCTGTGGCAAAAGAGTTAGGAGTTAGTTATAAGGTGGCTCAACAGATGAAGGAAAAATATGGGATTATGATTGCATACCCTGAGGAAACAAGCTTAAATGGCGAGGCGGAACTAAGGGAAATTGATGAGAAAGCTCCAAATGGAGGCTTGGTAGATAAAGCGGTGAGGAAATCAATGGACAGCCTGGTGGAAGAGATACTCCATTCTTTTGAATACTATACTTCTCAAAGAGAAGGAGCGAGGATAAAGAAAGTGATTCTCAGCGGCGGCGGCTCCTGTCTTAAAAATATAGATAGGTTTTTATCTGAAGAACTGGGAGTCCCTGTAGAAATTATCAATCCCTTTACCAGGATTAGTTATGATTCTACTAGATTTCGACCTGAGCATCTAGCCAGGGTAGGCCCTATCTTTGCCGTTAGTTTAGGCTTAGCTCTTCGAAGGATAAAAAAAGTATGATAGAGATAAACCTGCTGCCGGTAAAAGTACTGCAAGGAAGAAGAATGTGGAACTTTGTTATTTTTATAGTAATCTCTAGTTCGCTTGTTATTTTTGCTTGCCTTCTCTTTTTTTTCTCTATAAAGGAGGAAGTTAAGTCTGCTCAAATCCAGCTAGCTTGGGCAAGAGAAAGAGTGAATGAGTATCAGCCTATGTTGAAAGAATTGCAAGAGTTAAAGAGTAAGAGAGTCAATCTTATGGCTCGTCTAATCGCAATCAGAGATTTAGCCGTAAACCAGCTTCCCTGGCCATTGATCCTTTATGAAATAAGTAAATCTTTGCCAGAGAGTATCTGGCTCACTGAATTGACCAAAACCGTCCAGAGGGAAGAACAGGTTATGGCTATCCAGGGTTACAGCCTCGATAAAACCGTAGATATTGGTAAGTTTATGGAAAATTTAAGTAAATCATCTCTTTTTGAGGAAATAGCTGTTTCTAATATGTCCAAAAATATTATTGAGGAAACAGAGGTCATGGATTTTAGAATTAGTTGTAAGTTACGAGACCCTGTAAAAGTTCTGAGGTAAATATTCAGTGAAGTACGTTCCTCGCCTGTCATTGCGAGCCTGCCGAAGACAGGCGTGGAAGATTGCCACGTCGCTAATGCTTCTCGCAATGACAAACTGAGATTGCTTCACTTCGTTTCGCAATGACGTGGTCCACTGAGTATTTACGCTCCGAGGGGATTGTAGATGATATTCACATTAAAGGGAAGAATAACTGTGGGCATAGGAATTATTTTGGGGATAATTTTCTTTTTTTACGCATGTCTCTATTTTCCTCAAGTAAAATTGATTAAAGAAATAAGAAGAGAGATAGCCCGAGAGAATTTAAATATCTCCCAGATGAAGACAAACCTCGAAGAATATAAGAAATTAGAAGAAGAGTACGAGGCAATGAATGTGAAATCAGTTTCCCTGGAGAGTTGGCTTATTGGGGAGGAAGAAATTTTTTCTTTCTTTCAAGAATTAGGATCAAGGGCAAAAATATATGGCATTGAATATATTGAAATAGTTCCTGAGAAGGTAATTTCTGGAGAATATTATGACCAGGTCCCGGTAAAAATACAATTACATTCTACTTATCATACTTTAGGTGGGTTTCTCTCTGATATTACTAAAAGACAAGGGATGGGCTCTGTTGTTGTAGAGAATATCACAATGAAGAGGATAAAGAAGGAAGGAAAGGGTCTAGCGGAGAAAAATTATACTGTAGAGACAGACCTTCTTGTGTCCGTATACACTAAAAAACATAATTCTGGAGAGGTAATCACAGAAAAGGGGCAAGAACCGGTAAGTTCCTTTGAACTGGAAGAAGGGATAGAAACAGATACCCAGTACCAACGTGTTCAGGAGAGGAGAAGCTAAATTCGTATCTCGTATCTCGTTGTTCGTATCTCGTATAATAACTAGCGTACAGCGTTTAGCGGATAGCGTATAGTAGCGGTCGGATTCATTCGACAATGTGCGTAAATCGCACCGCTACTCTTCCAAAAACTTACAGCTTACAGCTGAGTACAAGGATTAAACCATTGAAGAAGTTGCAAATTTACATACCAATAGTTGTCTTTTTAGCTGTGTCAATGGGGGCAGTTTTTCTTGTTCTACCTTTACCTTTTGCCTTAGGAGAAGAACAAATAGAGAGTGATTTTGATCTAGAATTTTCTTTGCCGCCGGTTTTTATCTATAATAGCGAGGGGAGGCGAGATCCTTTTATCCCCCTCATAGCTCCCAAGGAAGCAGAATCTGAGCTAGGATTTGGGTTAAAAGAAGTGGAGGGTGAACCGGAAATATTGGAGGAATCGGAATATACTCTCATTGGCCTAATGTGGAAAGAAGAGGAGGTTTTTGCTTTTATTCAAGGAGAAAGGGGAAAATGGATTGTAAAAAAAGGGGATATGATAGAGGAGTTTGAAGTGTTGGAGATTGAGGAAGGAAAAGGGGAGGTTATTCTGATAAGGGGAGAAGAGGAGATAATTAAGTTAAGGATAAGAGAATGCGAAGATTGATTAGCTTTTTAGTATTGTTAGGGTTAGGAGTGGGGCTAATTACTTTCGTTCCTTTTTGCTGTGCTCAAACCACTGTTTCTCTTGATCCAAAGCTTATTTCTGTAGACTTCAAAGAGGCAGATTTAAAGGATGTGATTGGGACCCTCTCAGAAATGACAGGTTTGAATATAGCCCTGGATGATGATGTTGAAGGTAAAGTCACGGCTCGTTTTGAGAATGTCCCTGTGCTGCAGGTTCTTCAGACGATTCTGGAGATGAATGAGTGCCGATATGAGGTCTTAGA
>JAUWRC010000123.1 GCA_030610745.1 Clostridia bacterium | reverse complement strand
CCAAAGAAGACTCTACTTTAAAATTAGATGGAAATATTATTCATTACAAAGAGGTCTCTATTTATGGAGCCTTTGCCTCTAATAGACCACAATTTGAGGAAGCTCTAGGGCTAATTGTAAGTGGCCGAGTATCTATGGATAGAATAGTTACCCATATTTTTCCCTTAGAAAAAATAGGGAAGGCAATGGAAAAGATGCTAAACAGAGAAGAAGGTGCTTTAAAGGTTGTTATAAAACCTTAAGAGAGATTGCCACGTCGTTCTGAAGGCCTTCAGCAGGCTCGCAATGACAGCAGTATACGTGCTTTAGTGAATATTTACCAACTAGCTAACCAACGAGATACGAGCAACAAGCAACGAGATACGAAAATGGCGTGCTCCGCGGTGAAATAAGACTGAATAGGTTACACTTTAGAGAGGCTAAAAATGAAACTGGTCAATAAGGTAGCTATTGTAACGGGGGCAGGACAAGGATTAGGAGAGGCGATTGCCTTAAGATTAGCCAGGGAAGGATGTAAGGTAGTCGCAGCCGACATAAATTTTTCCGCTGTAAAAAGGACAGAACAAAAGATAAAGGAAATAAGAGGAGATTCTCTTCCCTTAAAGGTAGATGTAACCAAGAGTGACGAGGTAAAGTTGATGGTTGAGAAGACGGTAGAGGAATTTGGCCGTCTTGATATATTGGTAAGTAATGCGGGAATATTAAGATCTTATGAGGTGACGGACTTTCCTGAAGAGGAGTGGCGAGGAGTAATTGAGACTAACTTAGTAGGATATTTTCTGGTAGCCAGAGAAGCGGCTAAAATTATGAAAAAGCAGAAAAGTGGAGTAATCATTCAAATAAACTCTAAATCTGGCAAAAAGGGCAGTTATTGGAACTCCGCTTACGCTGCCTCAAAGTTTGGAGGAATAGGTTTTACCCAGAGTATAGCCCTGGATCTAGCTCCTTATGGTATTCGGGTAAATGCTGTGTGTCCGGGTAATCTTCTTGACTCTCCTTTATGGGTAAATGGCCTTTATGAAAAGTATGCTAAGAAATGGGGAGTTTCTAAAAAAGAGGTAAGAAAAAAATATGAAAGCCAGGTTCCCCTGGGTAGGGGTTGTCGATATGAAGATGTGGCCGATGTAGTGGTCTTTTTGGCCAGCGATGAAGCCTCCTATATGACTGGTCAGGCTATAAATGTGACCGGTGGACAAGAAATGAGGTGAGGGGACTACGAGATACGAGTTGGAAGGAGAATAGAATGGCACGAATTTTTGGTAAGGATTATGGGAAAAGGGACCTGATGAAGTTTGTTGGTGATATTTCTCAGGTAGCGGGGATGAAGAAATATGAGCTTTCAGAGGGAAAGGGTAGGGGAATTCGGGCAGTGGATGTCTGGACAGGAACAGGACTTTATTTTACTGTATCTTTAGACCGAGCAATGGATATAAGCTGGGCATCATATTGTGGGAAATCTCTTTGCTGGCGCTCCTCAACTGGTGATGTTCATCCACACTTTTTTGAATCCGAGGGGCTGGGATGGTTGAGAAGTTTCTTTGGAGGATTACTTACTACCTGCGGCTTAACTTACGCCGGGGCTCCCTGCCAGGATCAAGGAGAAAAGTTAGGCCTTCACGGAAGGATTTCTCATACTCCGGCAGAAAAAGTCTCTTTAGATGAGAGATGGGAAGGAAATGATTATCTATTATCTGTGAAGGGACTGATGCGAGAAAGCGTAGTCTTTGGAGAGAATATCACTCTAAGGCGGAGTATCCGTACCCGACTGGGTGAGTCACGATTTTGGATTCATGATGTAGTAGAGAACCAAGGATTTAGAAAATCTCCTCTTATGATTATCTATCATATAAATGCAGGATTTCCTGTTGTGGCGAAAGGTAGCAGGTTAATCTCGCCAACTTTGGAAATTATACCTCGAGATGAAGAAGGAGAAAAAGGAAAAGAAGATTACCATAAATTTACCTCTCCCATTTCCTACTTTGAGGAGAAGGTCTATTATCATAAAATGAAAGAGGATAGCTCAGGACTGGTTCATTGCGCTTTGGTTAACGAAAATCTCGAAGAAGGTGGTTTTGGTTTTTATGTTAAATATAAAAAAGAACAACTGCCTCAATTCATTGAATGGAAGATGATGGGAGAGGGAGATTATGTAGTAGGAATGGAGCCGGCTAACTGCCTGGTAGAAGGAAGAGATAAGCAGAGAGAAAAAGGAACTCTAAAGTTCCTGGAGCCGGGAGAGAAAAAAGAATTTGATTTGGAGATGGGAGTTTTAGCTGGCAAAGAGGCAATTGAGGAATTTAAAAAGCTTATTTCAGTTAACAAAGTTCGTATCAAATCGTTTAAACCCTAACCTCAAAAAAGTATCAGTGATTAGCTTTCAGCAATAAGGGATAAAAAAGGAGTTTTTATGAGCTTATTGGGTTTGGATGTGGGAACCACAGGATGTAAAGCGGTGGTGTTTGATGTAGGGGGGAAGGTGTTATCGGCAGCCTATCGAGAATATCCCCTTCTTCATCCTCAGCCTGGCTGGGTAGAACTGGATATGAGGTTGGTTTTAGAGAAAATAAAAGAGAGTATCCGAGAGGTTTCCAGTGAGGTTAAAAGAGATCCTATAAAGGCCCTTTCTATATCAGCACAAGGAGAAGCTTTTGTTCCCGTGGACAAGAAGGGGAATCTACTCACTAGCAGCCCTGTCAGTTTTGATAACCGAGGGGAGAAGTTTGTTCAATGGTGGAAAAAAGCCCTGGGGGCAGAGAAGATTATGAATATCACCGGCATGCCTCTTCACTCTATGTTCTCTCTGAATAAGATTATGTGGCTAAAAGAAAACTCTCCTCATATTTACAGCAAAACCTGGAAGTTTTTATGTTGTGAGGACCTTGTTATTTATAAATTGGGTCTTTCTCCTACTATTGATTATTCCTTAGCCAGTCGTACAATGGCTTTCGATATTTTTAAAAAGAGATGGTCTGAAGAAATTTTATCCCGGGTAGATATAGATCCCTCCTTGCTGCCAGAGGTTGTCCCTTCAGGGACTGTCGTGGGAGAAATACCTCAAAGGATAGCCAATAGTCTATCTCTTCCCTCTAAAGTCATGGTAGTTACTGGAGGGCATGACCAGCCTTGCGGAGCTCTGGGAGCGGGAGTAAGAGAGGAAGGGGTAGCTGCGGAAGCTATCGGGACAGTAGATTGTATTACCCCTGTTTTTAAAGAACCTCATCTTAATAAAAAGATGCTGGAAAATAACTTTGCCTGCTATCCCCACACAGTCCCCCAATTTTATATTACTGTAGCCTTTAACTTTACCGGAGGCTCTTTGCTTAAATGGTTCAGGGATACTTTAGGAGGGGAGGAAAAAGAGAAGGCTAAAAAAACGGGAAAAGATGTTTATTCTATTCTTATTAATGAGGCTACCCCTCTTCCCTCTTCTCTTTACCTCCTTCCTCATTTTACCACTACAGGCACTCCTTATATGGACACTAATTCTAGTGGAGCTATCCTGGGATTATCTTTAAATACAAACAAAGCTGAGTTAATCAAGGCTGTATTAGAGGGGATTTCCTTTGAGATGAAGTATAACCTATCTCTTTTAGAAGAGATAGGTATATCCGTAAACGAACTCAGAGCTATTGGTGGAGGAGCAAAGTCAAGGAAATGGCTGCAGCTTAAAGCTGACCTTTATGGTAAAAAGATGGTTTCTCTGAAGGTTTCTGAAGCGGCTTCCCTGGGTGCAGCTATACTGGCTGGAGTAGCAATAGGGGAATATAGCTCTATTAAGGAGGCGGTAGAGGCCACAGTAAAGATAAAGGAAATCTTTTATCCTCAAGAGGAGAAGACAAAAATATATGAGGGAAAGTTTCAGATTTATAAGGATATCTATCCTACTTTAAAGAGTTTAAGTCATAGAGTTAAAGGTGCGGCTGAGACAGCGAAAGGAAAATCTCGTTGAAGGAGAGGATTTGATGATTGAAGAAAAAACGCCTGTAAGTGAGATTATGAAGCAAGCATACAAACAAGGAATTTTGATTCCTGCCTTTAATGTTGCCTATATGCCTATGATAAAGCCTATTATAGAAAGCCTTAAAGAGCATCGCACCTTTGGGCTCCTAGAAGTTGCTCGGCCAGATGTGGAGAAATTTGGAGCGGGCAGTTTTCAAGAAATGGCTGAAAAATATTATGC
>JAUWRC010000097.1 GCA_030610745.1 Clostridia bacterium | reverse complement strand
AGGGCCTTCAGAAGACTTCTCTGATTGAATATCCGGGTAAAATCGTCTCCGTAGCTTTTACCGCAGGCTGCAATTTTAGGAGTCCTTTTTGCCAGAATCCTGAACTTGTGCTTAATCCTGATATCCTTCCTTACGGTTTTCAGAAAACAGTGCCTCATATTGGCGAAAGTCAGGATAATCATAAAACATTATCAGCATCACTTTCTTAAAATGTCGAATCCTCCGAACCTCAGAAGTTCTAAAATTTATGACTATCCTCGTCCCATGGGAGAAGATGAAAGGATGGAGAAGTAAGGATTTAAGATGGTTTGCCTCAGAAAAATTTGCTTTTATAGTTAAATTATGATATTTTGTAGGTTAGGAAGGTGTGATCCCCTCATAAACTAAGAATAAGTGTAAGATAGTGAAAATAAGAGGAAGAAAAAAGAGGTGAAATCAATGAAGACTATTAAGATTGATATCCCTGAGAAATTAGCCATCGAGGTAGAGAATTATGTAAAAAAAGGATGGTTTGGTAGCGAAGAAGAGGTAATGCGTATGGCACTGCAGGACTTTATCCGGACCCCTCTACCTTACGCTAGACAAAAAAGATTTTCCCACCTTATTTATGTCTCCTGCGCCTATGGTAAGTATTAAATCCCCTTTTTTTGATTCTCTTTTTAAGAAATTGATGATTTCTCTAAAAGTGGGAAAATAATATGTTGGTTTTCTTCGAAGTTTTTTAACTTTTTCAAATAACAGTTTTCCATCTATCCCAGGAAGAGGAGCCTCTCCCGCAGCGTAGATACTGGTTAAAAGGAGAATATCTGCTTCCTCAAAGCAGCCAGAGAATTTAAAAAGGAGCATTTTAGTTCGACTGTAACGATGAGGTTGGAAGATAGCAACTGTTCGTCTTTTCAGTCTTGCTGCTACCCTCAGGGCTGCTTTAATCTCTGTGGGATGATGAGCATAGTCGTCCACCACTAAGATGCCAGATTTTTCTCCTATTACCTCAAACCTTCTTTTTACCCCCTGAAAAAGAGAAAGAGTTTCTTTTATTTTGTCCCATTTTATTCCCAGAGTGAGCCCTACGGCAATACTGGCTAAGGAATTGTATATGTTATACCTTCCAGGTAAAGGAAGATTTATATTTCCCATACTCCTTCCTCTATAGTTAACCTCATAAGAGGAGCCAAATTCCTCCAATCTTATTTTATCTGCTGAAAGGTGGGCAGGAGAGTCAATTCCATAGGTAATCAAATTATATAGGGATTTCCTTTTTCCCCTCACCTTAATCCTCTCCCCATAGGGGAGAGGGAAAGATGAGGAGGTAAGTTCTTTTTGAGAAGGGGCTAAAAAACTTCCTTTTAGAACCTTATCCAGGCGAGAGTCGTCTTTATTAATAATCAAGGTTCCCCCAGGTTTTAACCTTTCAAGAAATTGAATAAATGCTTTGAGGAGCTCGGTCTCCGAGCCGTAATAATTCAGATGGTCATCTTCTAAGCTTGTAAGAACCGAGATTTTGGGAGAGAGAAATAAAAAGCTTCCATCAGATTCATCGCTTTCTGCCACTACATATTCGCCCTTACCTAGCCTACTATTGCCGCCAATATCATTAAGTTCTCCCCCAATAAACATAGTAGGGTTCCTGCCTCCTCGGTGAAGCACCGAGCAGATGAGAGAAGTAGTAGTAGTTTTTCCGTGAGTTCCAGCAACAACTATACCTTCTTTTCCATTGACCAACTCACCCAGAAGCACACCTCTTGAGATAAGGGGAATTTTTTTTCTTTTTGCCTCTTGGACCTCAGGGTTGTCAGGCCGAATGATGGAAGAGGTTACCACTAAGTCGGCCCCGGCAAGATGAGAAGAGAGGTGTCCCTGATAAATGGTTGCTCCTTCCTTTTCCAGGCGCTCTGTAAGGGCGTTCTTTTTCTTATCTGAGCCACTAACCAGGTATCCTTTTTCTAACAGTACTTTAGCTAACCCACTCATGCCAATTCCCCCGATACCTATGAAGTAAATAGAGCGGACATTTTTTAGCATATTAGTTTGTAGTTCATTATTCATGGTTTTGTAGCGGTCGGATTTATCCGACATTGTTTGATAAATCAAACCGCTACAATATGTGATAAATCACATCGCTACAATCAGCTCTGCTATTTTCCTGGCAGCTTGAGGCCTGCCTAACTTTTTACTTTGTCTAGCCATCTTTTCAAGGAGAGGTCTATCATCTATCAGGTCTAAAAGCAACTTTTTTAGTCTTTCTCCAGTAAGGTCCTTTTCAATAATAATATAGGATGCTCCTTTTTCCTCTAAAACTTTAGCGTTCTTGTACTGATGCCCTTCTGCGGCATAAGGATAAGGGATGAGGATACTGGGCAGCCCTAGTGCAGTGATTTCAGCTATAGTTCCCGCCCCGCTTCGGCAGATGACTAAGTCAGAAGCAGTATAAGCATATTGGATCTCTTTTAGGTAAGGGAAGACCAGAATTTTAATCTTCAAGGATTTAAGGCAGTCTTTTACCCATTTTATATCGTTTCTTCCAGTGATAAATATTACCTGAATCTCTCTGGCGAGCTTTTCTTTATCTAATAATTTAATTGCTTCTGCTCCAGCTTTATTTAGACTGTGGGCTCCTTGACTACCTCCCAGGAAAAGAAAGGTAAATTTGTTTTTGTCTAAATTGAGCTTTTCTATCCCTTCTTTTCTTTTCGTCTTAAGAATTTCAGAGCGGACAGGATTGCCCATAAGCTGGATTTTATTTTTTGCTCTTGTTGCTTTTGGGGGCAGATACTCATTTGTTTGAGCCCAAGTGGTGGCTATTTTTGAGGCGTAGTGGGAAAGAAGTCTGTTGGTAAGGGATGGATATACATTCTGTTCACATATGAGGCTCCGAATCCCAAAAAGGAAAGCAAGCGTCACCACCGGATATGAGTGAAAACTGCCCATCCCTATTACTATACTCGGTTTAAATCGTAAGAGAATGAGGAAAGATTGAAAAAAGGATACCACCAAGCTTATCCCGAAGCTAATCCATTTTATGGATAAGGTTCTGGGAAAGGCTTGAGTCTTGAGCTGCTTGAATTCAAAACCCTGGGAAGAAATAAGCTCTGACTCTAGATCTCTTTTTCCTACTACCCAGAGAATACGATTAACTAAATGGTGTTCTTTGAGGTAAGAGGCTGTGGCTAAGGCTGGATAAAGATGGCCTCCTGTGCCCCCGGCGGCTATTAAGATCCTCATCTTTTCCGCATCCCGCTCCTTTTCCAGCTATAAATTACTGGTGTGGCTACAAAAATGGAAGAATATGTTCCTACTATTACTCCTACTAGAAGGACAAAGGCAAATCCATGGATTACGGCTCCTCCCCAGAGGAATAAAACCAGAACCACCAGAAAAGTGGTTAAAGAGGTGATAACCGTTCGAGATAAAGACTGATTAATACCCAGGTTGAGGACATTTTTAAGGGATATTCTTCCCTTTCGATGGATCTTAGAATTTTCCCGAATTCTATCATAGACAACAATAGTATCATTCAGGGAATAGCCAATTATGGTAAGCAGAGCAGCTATTATGGGAAGGGTAAATTCATAACCTCCCAGAGTTAGGGCTCCTACACCGATGAAGACATCATGGAGCAAGGCAACTACTGCTCCTACGGCAAACCTCAGCTCGAACCTCCAGGCAATGTAGGCGAGCATGCCTACCAGGGCAAAGATTATGGCTAAAATAGCATCTTTCTGAAGCTCCTTACTCACTTGAGGGCTTATGAGTTTACTGCGCACAATCGAGAATGTATTCTTTTCTTCCTTGAACTCTTTTTTTATAGCTTCTTTAATTTTTACCTCAGTCTCTCCTTTTTCAAATTTCTCCATAATAAGGGAAGTAAGTTTACTCTCCTCTACCTTGTTAATATCATTTTCTTGGGAGGAAGGATCAAGAGTGAGTAGATTGGCTAGATTTTCATATCCCATTGCCTTTATTTCGGGAATATTTTTAAGCTCTTCTAAAGATGTAAATTTACCCTGTTTTTCTCTGTAAGCAATTATTTTTGAAGCTATATCCTGAGAGACCTTCCCTAGCTTATGTTTTATAAGAATACGGTTCTCTTCTTTTCTGCCATATTCTTGTATGACTGCTTTGCTTAAGCCAATTTTAGCCAGGGCCTGTCTTACTCGAGCGATGGAAGTTTGTTCGCTAAACTCAAAAATAATCTCAACTCCTCCTGTGAAGTCCAGGCCCAGTTTTAATCCTCCTCTTGAAATAATCAAGAAAAGAGTAGCCGCGAGCATTATTCCTGAGATGATAAAGGCTTTCTTTCTTAAGGCAATAAAGTCTATCTTTGTTTCTCCAAAAAACCGCATAAAGTTTCTCCTAAATACTCAGTTTTTGTATTGGTTTTCCTGCCAACAAAAGGTTAAAGATAACCCGGGTTACCACGACGGCCGTAAATAAACTGGCCAGAATTCCAATAGATAAGGTGGTAGCAAATCCTCTTATTGGGCCGCTGCCAAATTGAAGAAGAATAAGAGCAACAATCAAGGTGGTGATATTTGCATCGAGGATAGTTCTAAGAGCCTTATTATAGCCAGCATCTACTGCTGAGCGAGGGGCTCTTCCTTCCTTCAGCTCCTCTCTTATTCTCTCGAAAATAATCACATTAGCATCAATACTCATCCCGATGATAAGAATAATTCCGGCAATACCAGGAAGGGTTAGAGTTGCTTTTAAGGCGGCCAGGGCCCCTAATATAAAGAGTAAATTCAATAAAAGCGCCGCATCAGCAATTAAGCCAGCTTTCTTATAATAAAAGATCATAAAAAGGACAACAGCAATAAAGCCAATAATCCCTGCCAAAAGACCATTCCGGATAGAATCTTCTCCCAGGGAAGGTCCCACATAATCCGCGTACATAGTCTTAAATGAAATGGGCAACTTACCACTTTTAAGAACAGTCTTTAGGTCTCTAGCTTCATCCATAGTAAATCTTCCTGTGATCTGTGACTTACCACCAGAAATACGAGTCTTTATTACAGGAGCAGATATGATTGCGTTATCTAATATTATAGCCAGTCTTTCTCCTACATGCTGACCTGTAACCTCAGCAAATTTATCTGTTGGAGCTCCGGGCTCAAAGTCTAAACCTATACAAGGCTGCCCCCATGGATCAAACTCTACCCGGGCGTCCTTAACATCTTCACCCCGCAAAAGAGTTTCCTCCTTTACCAGGTATGGTTTTTCCTTTGAATTTTCATATTCATAGAGTATCTCATCTTTTGCCGGAATTTCTCCTTGAAGGGCTTTACCCAGGTCTCCTTTTTCATCTACTAGTTTGAATTCCAGAAGAGCGGTTTTTCCAATAAGATCCTTTGCTCTCTCGAGGTCTTCTTCTTCTAGGTCCGGCAACTCTACCACTATTCCTTTCTCCCCTTTGCCATAAATCTTGGGCTCCCTTACTCCAAGTTGGTCAATTCTATTCCTGATTCTCTTCAATCCTAAATCTACCGCATCTTTTAGATTTTCCCCTGGAAGGAGTGTAGTGGGATCTGCTTCCAATTCAATATGAAGACCCCCCGTTAAGTCTAGACCCAGGTTTATCTTTTCTCGGAGAGGATAGATAGCCCAGATGGCTAAAGCTGCTATCCCTATTATAAATAATATTAACCATTTACTGTATTGATACATTATTCATTTTCCTTTGTATTTTGAGTATAACTCTAAAAATTTTTCTAAGCTTATTTCCAAGTCTTCTCTAATCATTTTACGCAGAAATCCT
>JAUWRC010000102.1 GCA_030610745.1 Clostridia bacterium | reverse complement strand
TGTGTTACAATTATAGTAGAAAGATGAAATGAGGAGGCGGTAACAATGTCTAAAGCTACATCAATCCGTTTATCTGATGACCTACGGAAAAAAATAGATATTTATGCAAAAAATGAGCATAGGAGTATTTCTAATGAAATTGAAGAATTAATAAGGATAGGCTTCGCAGCGAAGGAAAATCCCGATCTTCCATTGGAGTTTATAAATGATTTGCTTCAAGCAAAAGCTGAAAAAGAGTTAGGCTTGGCTAAACCTTTTAAAATATAATGCACAAGTTAAAATCCTTACCCAAATTCAATAAACAATTTAAAAAATTCTCTGAAAGAGCCCAAAAAAACATTAGAAAAGAAATTCGCAAAATTGTCCAAAATCCTCTTATTGGAGAACCCAAGAAAGGTATTCTCAAAGGAGTAAGAGTTTATAAATGGAAAATGTTGAATCAACTTTATTTATTAGGATATGAATTTGTCAAAAAAGAAAAAACAATTTATCTTTATGCTATTGCCACACATGAGGGATTTTATAAAATTTTAGAAAGGTATAAAAAGTAAATACATTATAGTTAAATATTTTTCTGCCTGAGCTATCTTATAAATTGAAGATGTGCTCATTTGTAAATATTCAGCTATCTGTTCAAGAGTTAACCACTTTTCCATATTCAGCTCGCCAAGCGGGAAAGGGCAAGCCGGACAAGCGAATGTCCGCCTTGTCTATAAGCTTGAGAAATTATTCAGAATGGCTCCCCGGGCAGGACGATGTTAGAACTTTTTTCCAGGGTACCGGCAGGGAAACAGAGATTCCTGTCTATGATCACCCCAAATAAGTCTTTCTCTTGAACCTCACTCATTGCGTATCTTTATGCACTATAACCCAAAATCTCAGCACTTGTCAATCTTGTGCTCGATGTGTGATGTGTCCGCTCCTTTATTTGCCCCCGGAATGACAAGGATGGTCACAATTTAGTCACAAAAGGGTTAAGTTAGGGAAGCGACCAAAGGAGTGGAAGCTGAAACCCTTTGTAGTACAGAGATTGCTGATGCACCTGGCAAGACTTGAACCCGCGACACGCGGTTTAGGAAACATCAGGCGAAGTAAAAGTGACTTGGAAAACTGAAGGAATTCTTCAAAAAGTGACCTCCTTGAAGGAAAGAAAAAAGAAGGGCCAGTACTCATAAGAATACAGAATACCGCAGTTATTTCAAATACTCTCCCAGTTTTTGCATAGCACCATTTTCTCTTGGATTAATAACGTCTATTCTTTCATTTAGAGCAGCAGTACAAAGTTCCTCATCATCCCCCACAAAAATGAGTTTCTCTTCGCTTTTTCTCAAGACCTCTCTGAGCTCAATAGTAGAAGCAAGATGAATGGAGTCTGCTGTTTTAACAGCATGTTTGATTATTAAGAAAATTGATTTTGATATTATGATGTCATCAACTGGACTCATTGCAAAGTATCTTTCAATATCAGCTGCAAATCTTGCCAGAGAGTCGATAAATATCTCTTGACTTATCGCTTTTGCCTTAACAAGCCTTCTAAAGGCCGAGACAAACTCTAAAACTGAAAGGAAAGAGGTAGCCAACCTGTGTTCGGAGGTCTCTATTTCCTTAAATAATCTGTCGATAAACTCAGTTCCTTTCTCTGTTCTGTATCTTTTTACGATTGCAGAGGTATCAAGATAAAAGACGGTCATGTTAGTGCATCTCTTCTTCTCTTATTTTCCTGATCTCTTCACTCAAATCTTTTTTAATATACCTATCAAGGTGTTCTCTAACTTCATAGATTGGTTTAATATCCTGTTTGGGAAGTAAGTCCCTTAAGCTTTGTCTAATATTCTCAGTTCTAGTTTTGTAGAGTCCAATGGCAACTAGAGCCTCTATTTCTTTCATTCCTTCAGGTATATCTAATGTTTGCCTCATGCTGATCACCTCTATTATTTTGATACTAAAATTCTTTTCTTTTTAATAATAAAGTAATCTATCGGTAAGTCAAGCGGACGCGCAGGCACCGTAATGACAAGTATGGTCACAATTTGTCCGCAAAAAGGTTAGGCTGAGAAAATGATCGAAAGGGCTGGATAGTGGAACCCTTTATAATAAAGAGATTGCTAGTGTGCCTGCGGGAACGGAACAAAGTTAGAACTTTTTCCGAGGAAGGTATAGAGATCCTAATCTACGACATTCCGCTACAAAAACGGGTCAGAGTATGCTAGGCCAAATCCCAGCACTTGTCAATCTGGGATTCTAAAGAGTATGGATAGTGGGAGCCTAGCACGTGAAGTCGGGAAAACGGGAGATAATCACCTGAGCCACCTATTCTGCTCTTGCCAAGCACATAATCTATTATCCTGAAATGACGGCATGCAGTCTGTTAGATTTCACACGGCTTCAATATGCACAGACCTTTCTACCATCTTGTCCTAGTCAAGTTCGTGTTCTTACTCGCTCCTCCATTTGTCGCACCAACCTTCCAGCTTGGCCATCTTTCCCACTGAGTTGAGCCATATCAACCTTTGTTTTGGCATCGCTATCCTTCGGGGCAAGTCCTCGTTTGAAGCGCTTTTTCTGAGCTCTAGCCGCTGTCTGTTTCCTTCGGACCGCCTCTTCTCTAATACGGGAGAGTTCTCGTTTGGCAGAGCCATAGCTTTTTTTGAGAGTCTCCTCTTCCATCTTGGCTTGAGCTGAGGCTTTGGTATAGCCTCCGGGGCGCATAACCGCCTCCGGTGGCTCTACAAAGAGACAATGTTCACACAGGGAATCCAGTAGTTCTCGATTGTGACTCACCAAGAGGCCAACTCCAGTGAATGATCTAAGAGAAGAATCCAGTAGGCACTGAGCCTGAAAGAAGCTAGCTTCCAGACCAATCTTTTCTAGTGAACAAGGATCAAGGAAACTCCTAGTTCTCTATCCTCCTCAATCCTCACCTTTTTACAGTTCGATTAACATTCCCAATTTCCGTGATACTCCTTCTCAACGGCCAGAACTGTTCCTCGTAGTCCCAGGTGGCCCCCAACACCAGTTATTCTATGAGAGACTTTGGCTACGTCAGACTCATAATTACTTCACTCAGCTTAAATTTTAGCGATACGAAATAGCACAAAGATAGCTTTTTGGGTGGGCTTCTTGGTCAGATCAAACCAAATTGATGGGATGAATGGTAAGCTACATGGTAGATAGGATCACCTCTGCAAGCACTCCACCTCCCTCCCTCAGGCTCGCAGATGCAATCATAAAAACTCTCCCTTCACAGTTAATATGGACGTTATTATAATAACAATATATCATAATTGCCACTATGTCAATTATTGGGGATACATAGGCTAGGAGATGGGCTAACAGAAGTATTCTTTGCGGAAGATAAAAAGTGAGATTGAAGATCTTGATAGTGGTGCGGGGATTCGATTAAAAGCATTTCTTGCATTCTTCAATAGACTTAAAAAGTAATATTGATAACAAAGCTACCAGTCTAAATCGTCAAATTCTTCAAACTCGGGATTATTCCAGATTTCTTCTTTTAAAGATTCATAAACATTAAAGACTATTGGACAGATAGAAATATTATTAATGACATTTATCAAGCGGGAAACAAAATCATTCCTCTTTATTTCATTAAGATTGGTTTCTATTGTCATTTTAGTCTGAGAGCCTCCTTAATCGCTTTTTAGGATCAGTAAAAATAACTTCCTTTGTATCAAAATGTTCTGGGTCATACTCTCCTTCAAGCCACTCCATCATCCTCTCATATTCTTTATGTTCTGGGTCATTTATTATCTTAAGTAAATTGTCATATCCCCAAATTCCACCACAATCCTCCGGAGGACATGCTCTTCTCCCTTTGATGCATATCGGATAATTAACTCCTTCTTCTTTAGGCAGGATCTTTTCAAGCTCTACTCGATGGTGCCAATCATCACCAAAATCATACCAGTAATCAGCAATTCTGTTTTCTTCCTTAAACCATAATGCAATTCTCTGCTTCCACCCCGGTATTACGTCCATATCATCAAAAACATGATTTTTATCCTCAGGGATTCCTATTTCCTCCTTGCCGCCTGTTAAAGGGTGAGGTATTGTAAATTGATGGAGATGATAATCAACCCAACTCATAGCATCTTGAATTGCAACATGCAGATCCCAGAAAGTATATGTTTCTGGAACCTGAATTCGCCTCCATATCGGTGGTCTGATTCCTTTTAGAGTTATTTTGAACTGATAAATGCTTTTAAATCTTTTCTTCATCTTTCGCCTCTTTTTCTTTTAGCTTTTTGGATTATACCCCTCTGATTGGACAGTTTAGGTGAAATGTTTCAGGCCTTTATGTGCAGGAACAACGAAATTTCTTGAAGAAGTTTATTGAGAAAATTGTTGTGAAGGATAGAGGAATGATCCCCGCATCTATTTAAACGAGTTCTTTTAAGTCCTTGATAGTAATTCCTGCTTTTTTCAATATTGAATTCAGTGTACCTTTCTTAATCTCTTTATGGTTGGGAACTACTACTGAGATATTCTTTTCAAGGTTATGAAGAAAGATGTGACTGCCTCGTTGGTGATCTACTACAAATCCACTCCGACGAAGCGCTTTAACTACTTCACGTCCCGAAAAAACCTTGCTTACAGACTAACCTCTACTTCTTTGGCAGTAATCCCTGGTTTGGCTTTAATCTCATTAACTTTCTCCAATCCTTCCAGATAGCAAAGTATTGCCTCTTTCGCATTCTTTAAAGCTTTTTCTTCGGTTTCACCCTGTGTGAAGCACCCATCGAGCGCAGGGACAGAGACGTTAAATCCTCCTTCTTCGGCTGGTTCTAAGACTACTATAAACTTCATGATTCTCCTCCATATGAAAATTCTCAAAAAATAAAGACGGAAGCATAACCTCCGCCTTATATTATACCATAAACAGTGTTGTTATCAACATTGGAGTAAGCTGGCTCCCCGGGCAGGACTCGAACCTACAACCTAATGGTTAACAGCCATCCGCTCTACCATTGAGCTACCGGGGAAACTTTATTTATTATAGGATGGAAATGAAAAAAGTCAAATAAAATGGGAAACTGGAAACTGCCGCAGATGAAAGAAGGAAGAGCATTGCTGCTAAATAGTGATTTTTATTGATAGGGATTAAGATGGGAGGCTGCTGCAGATGAAAAAAAGTTCATCGGGTAAAACAATTGGGTAAAAACACTGGGAGAAAAAACCTATCGGATCATAAAAAAATCTCGGCAGTGACCTACTCTCCCACAAGGTCGCCCCTGCAGTACCATCGGCGCTGGGGAGCTTAACTTCCGTGTTCGGAATGGGAACGGGTGTTTCCTCCTCGCTATTACCACCGAGAAAATTTGGTTAACAAAACAGGATATAATGTACCATAAATGGCACCGCTACAGTGTTTGATAAATCAAACCGCTACATCTGCCATAAATGGCGCAGGTACATTGTGCGATAAATCACACCGCTACAATTTTTTGCTTTTAGATAACTGCACAGGATAGGTTGCTCGAAATGTCAAACCCTCGCCTTATTAGTACCAGTAAGCTGAACATGTTACCATGCTTACCCCACTGGCCGATCAACCTGGTAGTCTTCCTGGAGTCTT
>JAUWRC010000134.1 GCA_030610745.1 Clostridia bacterium | reverse complement strand
CCTTTAGCCTGATATTTTTCCCTGAGATGATTAACCTTCTCTAAAAGGAAGTCTAAGCCCCTTTTAGAGTTATAGATCTTTAAGATAGGGGAGATGATCTCTCGAGTCTGCCGAATCTTTACCCGGGCATAATGTCTTTTCTTGTGGACATCTATGCCCACCGCTAAAGTGGGGGAGTTCTTTGTCTTCATGGTAAACTCCTAAATTAGTATTTTGCCTCTTCGGCAAGGGATAGTTCTTTTATCTATAATATCAAATATTCTGCAATAATAAAACGGGTCAATAGGTAGATTGTATAATGTCTGCCGCCCTACTTTGTTTGATAAAGATTTAGTAGGGTACCCAAATCTATTATACACTAGGAGGTAAATAAGGGCAAAGAATATGCTTTGAAGCTTTTAGAATATAGGGAAAGAAGTGAAGAGGAAATCAGGGATAGAATGCGTAGAAAGGGATATGAGGAGAAGGTAATTGCTGAGACTGTAGAATTTCTAAAAAATCAGAACTTGCTAAATGATAAAAGATTTGCTCGGATGTGGACAGAGAGCCGCTTGAGAAAAAGTTATGGGAGGTGGAAGGTACGCTCTGATTTGCAGGAAAAGGGAGTAGATAGAGAATTGATTGATGAAGTTTTAAAACAGCTATATTCGGAAGTAAACGAAACTCAGATAGCCTTAGAGCTGGTCAAAAGAAAGTGGCCTTCTCTGAGAAAAAAAGATAATTTGATGCTGCAGCGAATATCTAACTTCTTAAAGCGAAGGGGATTTTCTTTTGAAGTAATAGCTGATGCAATGAGGCAAATTATTGAGTGAATCATGGGGTTTCTGAAAACCCATTACTATTGAGGTGGCTCAAGAACCTCTTTCTTGCCTGCTTGTGCGTGTCCGCACGCAGACAGGTATTTTTATCTGATTCTACCTGCCAAAATTCTAAACAAAAACAACCCACAGAAAAGTTGAAAGTTTCCTCAATGAAGACTTAGTAAGCATTCCAAAAGGAAGTCAAAAACAGATTTGACAAATATAAAAAAAGATTTATAATAAAACAAATTAACGTTTGCACTATCGTAACCACTGCATTAGAATAGCTAAAAGAAAAATCAAATTTGAAATTTTCCCCATCTATACCTATCTATAAGGGAGTGGAAAGTATTCAACAAGACGGAGTTATAAACTAAATGAGTATTACCATAAAAGATATTGCTAAGAGGGCTAATGTATCTTATTCTACCGTTTCTAGAGCACTTAAAGATAGTTCCAAAATTAGCACTGAGACTAAAAAGAAAATCTGGAAAATAGCAAAAGAGCTTAATTACATACCCAATATAACAGCTAGAGAGCTCTCTTCCCAAAAAACAACAACAGTAGGATTTATCTATACTAGTACTGGCAAGACCAGTCTGGATCCTATTATGGAAGGAATAGAGGATACTGTTACCAAAGAAGGATTTCAATTGCTCAGCTTTAACTCTAGAGAAAATGTGGAGACAGAGCATGATTATTTAAGATTTCTACATGAAAAGAGAGTAGAGGGAATACTTATATTCCCCGTAGTTACTGAGGAAGGTAACAATTTTTCCTATCTTAAGTCTCTGGTTGAGAGTAAAATACCAGTGGTAATGATAGATCGCTACTTTCCAGAACTTGATACTGACTATGTTGTTTCTGATAATTTTAGAGGTGCTTATGAGGCAACAACTCATCTAATTAAGCTTGGCCATAGGAGAATAGGCTATATTACGGGTCAGGAATGTCTAACTTCAGTATGCGATAGATTAAAAGGGTATAAAAAGGCCCTTCAGGATTATGACATTGACTACCAGGAAGAATTGGTTAAAAAGGTAATCCCCAGACCCGTCCTTTCTATTGAGGAAAGTTATGAGGTCACTAAAGAACTTTTAAAAGAGAATCCTACAGCAATTTTTACCTATAATGAGATTGCAACTATAGGAGCTCTAAAAGCTATAAGAGAGGAAGGCATTAATATTCCCAAAGAACTAGCTTTTGTAAGCTTTGACGAAGTTGCCCTAGCTTCTCATATATTTATGCCTTTAACGGTAGTGATACAGCAAAGTTACAGGATAGGAGAAATAGGAGCGAGGATGCTTATAGAGCGAGTAAAGCATCTTCATGAAAAAAAAGAATTTTTAGAGGTTCACCATATTTTAGTAAAAACAAAGATTTTAATCGGGGATTCATGTGGGGCCAAGCTAAAAAGCAAAAGCTAAGGTTAACCAGAGAATAAGCTAAATGAATTTGACTGTTGAATATAGAGTCTATAAAGATGTGCAAAGAGGTCCTAAAAGCGTCTATAGGCTAACGTATGCATAAAATTTCTCAAAAATAGCCCCTTGACACTCTTAAAAAATCTTTTATAATAAGAATAAGTGACGAAAAAATACCAAAAGCTAATAAGTGCTCTTTGAAAAAATGACGATTTCGTTCCTTTTCAGTGAAGGTAAATAAGCGTAAAAGCAGAAATAAAGGCCGAAAGGAGGTGAGGGGATATTGGCCGGTTTCTAGCTTGTAGGAACGAGAAGGTAGGAGATTATTTTTTTCCTTGTCTAGCCTAACGTTTGCATAACTATAGAGACTGAACAGATTTGAGCAGGGTTCGAGATGATGACTTTTCCTTAGTTGTTTTAGCTGTTCAACACAACCTGCTTCTCGCTGCAAGAGAAGGATCTCAAAATTTGAAATGACCACTCTTTCTTAAAGTTGCTTTAGCTGGATGAAGATGTATAATAAAATGTAGAAAAAGAGGCAGCGATTGAGGAGAGGGCGAAGAAAGGTATCCGGACAGTTGAAAAAGGCGAAGTAGCTTTTACTATTGGGTTGAGGCGATTTATTGGTTTGAAACCAAAGTTCCTGAGGTAGATTAATTGAATGAGACAGAACAAGATTTTTGAGAGATGTTGTTTCAGAAAGACGTTGGGTTTACGTTAGGAAAACGAAGAGAGGAAATAAAATTAAGGAGGAAAGGAGAAATAACTAATGAAAATTACAAAAATTAGGGGAATAGTACTTAGCATTTTGCTGAGTACACTGCTTTTAGTTGGAGCTGGCACAGCCTGGGGATTGACGAAGTTAGTTGTTAATTCCAACGTACTTCTTGCTCCTGGGACGCCAGACGATGCCATTGCTGACCTTCAGGCAACGATAGATGTTGGTGAGCTAGCGGATTACGAGATTGAACAAACCAGAATGAGAATCGAAGTCATCCAGTATTTTAAGGACAAGATGGCCGAAGCTGGTTATACTTTTGAATGTCAGGATTGGGGTTGGGCTGAACAGTTAGTCCAGAAGCAAACAGTTGCTTACCTGGCCGGCATGGGTCCTGATGTAATCCTGGGTGAGACACAGATGCCTGGTTACGCTGTTAATGGTTATCTTGAGCCTTTCCCTGAAGATCTGGCTGAACAGGTAAGGGAAATCGCTGTTCCCGGAGCCTACCTGCCCATGACAGTTAAGGGGAAGATTTATGGCATAGCTTCCTATCCGGGCGTTAATGTTCTGTTCTGGAACAAAGACCACCTCCGGGCGGCAGGGTTAGATCCCGAAGTAGGTCCTAAGACTTGGTCGGAATTTCTGGACAT
>JAUWRC010000104.1 GCA_030610745.1 Clostridia bacterium | reverse complement strand
CCCCAAGATCAATGAGAGGTCCCCCTCCACTCATTTTCTTTGAGGTAAACCAGGAACCGGGCGCGGGTATTCCTCTCCTTCTTAAATAAGATACCTTGGCATAATAAATCTCTCCCAGTTCATCATTATCAATAAACTCTTTCAATACTTGCGAGACATTCATAAACCTCTGCATATAGGCAACCATGCAAATTTTATCCTTGCTTCTTTCTACTTCTTTGAATATCTCCTCTACCCCTTTAGCATTTAAACAAAGGGGTTTCTCGCAAAGTACATGTTTCCCTCTTTTAAGAGAAGTAATTACTTGCTCTTGATGAAAACAATTGGAGGTACAAATACTCACTGCCTCAATTTCCTTTAACTCTAATAAATTTTTGTAATCGGTAAAATAGGTTTTGATACCAAATTTTTTTGCCACTGTCCGTACTTTTTTTTCATTTGAATCACAAATAGCCACTACTTCTACTTCTTTCATTTTTTGATAATTTGGAATATGTGCCATCTGGGCAATTCCTCCTGCTCCGATTATTCCTACTTTGATCACTTATTGCCTCCTTAATTTAAAAACAGCCTGATTTTTTAAGTAAAGCTATTGTCTTTTTCACTCCTTCGTACTCATCATCCTCACCCTCGTATTCTATAGATAAATACCCATCAAATTTTGCTTCCTTTAAGATGTCTACACATTTTTTAATGTCAATGGTCATCTCCTCGCCGCTTTCATCAAATTTATAGGTCTTAGCATGAGCTAAAAGGGCATATGGAGAGATTTTTGCCAATGCTTCATATCTTATCTGGGGAGCGAAATTGCCAAAATCAGGGCAAGTGCCGAAATTATTTGACCCTACAGCTTTTACAATGCGAACAATATTATCTGGATCTGCCGAAGGACCCCCGTGGTTTTCTATAAGCAAGTTCATTCCCATTCTCTCTGCTTCCTTTATCAGCTCTTTATAGCTTTCTATAACTCTTTTCATCATAGCCTCATCTACAGACTCTTCCCATCCAGCATTTACCCTGATAGAGGGTGAGTCTACTAACTTTCCTATGGTAAACCACTCCTTCAATGCTTCAATGTCCTTATTTCGCCGGGCATGGTCAGGATGGGCAATATTGCCCAGGTCCACAGCAATGTTGACTACTTTCATCCCTCTTTTAGAGATGCTTTCTCTTAATCGAGAAAGATAAGCTGGTTTGGTTGATTCAAAAAATGGTGAATTTAGTTCCACTGCCTCTACCCCAAATTCCTCCTGGCAAATACCAGGAAATTGGATTAGAGGAATCCTGGTAGGTATTTGTCGATGAAGACTCCATGATGCAATAGCTAACTTCATTTTCTATCTCCTTTTGGGTGAAATACGTTCCTTCCTGTCATTACGAAAGAAAAATCCTTTATCCACTGATTTCAAAGGAATACGAACCGGAGCCAATATTAAATATCACATATTCATCCTCCTCACCTCCTTCGCTGATCCCTGATACACCTTCAATGTATGAGCTATCTTTCCAAATTATCTTTCCACTTTCCTTGATTATAACACTCTCCAATCCCATCCTGGGAAGACTTACCTTTGCCTGAGTATTAACAGGTAAAGTGACATTCAAAACCAGAGAATCCTTGTCTCTAACCCAACTTGAGGATACCGTACCTCTGATGGTCTTAATCGAGGCGCTCACGTATTTGAGGTCGCCAACAATATAAGGCTTGATAATAATTCGCCGAAAGCCAGGGCCAGCAGGGTCAACATTGATACCAGCCAGTACCTTATAAAACCAGGCATCTACACTGCCAAACATTATATGATTATGAGAGTTCATACCGCTGCCAGTAAGGTATTCCCATCTTTCCCAGATAGTGGTAGCTCCTTCTCGAATCATATATCCCCAACCAGGGTAGGTCCTCTGAGTGGCAAGTTTATAGGCAATATCAACTTTTCCGTATTTCGTCAGAACATCCAATATGTATCTTGTGCCAATGATACCCGTATTCAGATGATTGCCATGCCCCACTATGATATCATCTATTAAATTTTTCAGTACTGCCCCCTTCTTATCTTCAGGAACCATATCCAAAAACAGGGGAAGGACATTACAGGTTTGGCTGCCAGTTGCATAGTGATCATCTAAAAGGAATTTCTTGTTGAAGGCTTCCTTAATTTTACTGGATAACTCAGAGTATTTTTCCTCATGGGCAGATTTTCCCAAAATACCGGCAATTTTAGATAATATGAGGGTATCGTGATAGTAACACCAGCTTGAGGTAAGCTCTCCCGGGGTATCTACTGGCTTGACATGGGCTGGAGGACACCAATCTCCATATTTAAAGTAAGAAAGAATGTGATTCTCAGCCTTAGTGCTTAAAAAGTCAACCCATTTTTTCATTAGAGAATAATTCTCCTCCAGGATGCGTTTATCTCCATAGTATTGATAGAGATACCAGGGAATAACCAGGCAGGCAGTACCCCAGGCAGGGTCAGCAGGATAATTGCTCCAATAAGGCGGCACAACATCGGGCACACTGCCATCTTCGGCCTGTGAATCTTTTATATCCTCAACCCATTTTGTGTAAAAGCTGGCCATATCAAAGTTATAGATTGCCTCTTCTGCCGAGAGCTGGGCATCGCCCATCCATCCCATTCGCTCATCGCGCTGCGGGCAGTCAGTAGGAACGCTCATTAAATTGCTCAATTGGCCCCAGAGAACGTTCTTGTGAATAGAGTTAATTAAGGAGTTAGAAGAGATAAAACCTCCCACCGACTCTACTGCTGAGTGTACAACACGCCCTTCTATACTTTCCAGCACTGGCGTACCGGGAAAGCCACCTACCTCAACATAGCGGAAACCATGGTAGGTAAAGCGCGGCTCATAAGTTTCCTTTCCTTCTCCTTTCAAGATATAAGTATCGGTTGCCTTTGCCCCACGATTGGGCGCTGGGTTAATCATCCCATTCTCATGTAATAATTCAGCATATCTAAGACTTACCTTTGTTCCTTTTGGCCCACTCACACAAAGTCTTACCCAGCCAGTGAAATTTTGTCCAAAGTCATAAATATAGATACCGGGCCTGGGACTGGTAATTTTTAAGGGTTGAATTACTTTCGTTACTTTGATTGAAGGAAAGCTTGCCTGTGAGACTAGTTTTCCTCCAGGAGTATCCGCTACCTTCGCTATATCCCAATCAGAATCATCATAGAGAGGAGTATCCCAACCCCATCTTTCAAGTCTGGCATCATATCTCTCTCCATTATAGATGTCGTTGGAAAGGATTGGACCCGAGGTAGTTTTCCAGGTATTATCAGTAATGATACTTCCACTAGTACCATCGGTAAATTCTATATTTAGCTGAAGCAATGCTTTTGGTGAACCATATCCATATGTTTTAACATACCGTCCCTGGCCAAGGATAATTCCTACTGCATTCCTACCTTTCTTTAGATGTTTAGTGACCTCATAGGTAGAATATAATATTCGTTTTTTATAGTCGGTCCAGCCCGGATCAAGGACAAAATGGCCAACTTTATCGCCGTTGATGTATAGTTCATAATACCCTAAGCCAGATATATAAACTCGTGCCTGTGCCATATCCTTATTAATAGTAAACTCTTTGCGAAGGAGACCCTCTCCCCCAATCCATTTTCCCCCCCAATCTTCGGATTTTAAAAGACCCATTTCAAAGGTAGCTATTTTACTCCAGGAGCTTACTTTACCATCTTTATCCCAGAGGCGGACCTTCCAGTAATAGGTTTTTCCACTTTCTAAAGAACTACCCCTATAAAGAATATTTATCGACTGTGCTGAGACCACCTTGCCACTATCCCATTTATCACCATTATGGGCATCTAAATTTTCCTGTTTACTGGTAACAAGCACCTGGTAGGCTGATTGAAGCTGGCTGCGTTGGCAATGATCAAGCATCCAGGAAAACCTGGGCTGAGCCACATCAATGCCCAATGGATTCGACACATACTCACAAAGTAAGTTTGTGGGTGCCTTTACTCCTATAGCCTCTCTTTTCTCTTGAAAGCTCATTCCATCCTCCTTATTATCTTAAGCCCACCATATCCCTCCGGGTTTTTCTTTGAGCATGACCTCCTTAAGAAAGGATACAGCTTTTTCCAGTCCCTCCCGGGAAGACATAAGGGAATCCTCATGCTCAATGCTTAAAACATAGTCATAGCCCACAAGACGGAGTGTGGATAGAAAATCCTTCCAGAAATCATAACTATGTCCATATCCCACAGTGCGGAAAAGCCAGGATCTTTTTGCTTCTTCGGAGTAAGGCTTGGTATCAAGAACTCCATTTATGGTGGAATTTAGCTGGTTTATCCTGGTATCTTTGATATGAACATAGTAGATAGCATCTTTCAGTTTATAAGTAGCAGCTAGAGGGTCTATTCCCTGCCAGAAAAGATGGCTGGGATCAAAATTTGCCCCAATATTATCACCTGCTGCTTCCCGTAAACGAAGCAGACTCTCAGGGTTATACACAGAAAACCCGGGGTGCATCTCAAGACAAATCTTCACTCCATGCTCACGAGCAAAATCTGCCTGCTTCTTCCAGTAAGGGATGATCTTCTCTTCCCACTGCCATTTAAGGATTTCAGTGAAGCCTGGCCAGGGACAGGTTATCCAATTTGGGGTTCTGTCAGCATCCGATCCTCCCGGACACCCGGAGAAGGTAATTACCTTCTCCACTCCTAATTTTTCTGCTAAAAGCACCGTTTTTCTAAATGCTTCATGGTGAGCATCTGCTACCCTAGATTCAGGATGGAGAGGATTTCCATGACAGCTTAAACCACTTATGACAAGATTCCTTTTTTTAACGGCGTTTTTAAATCCTTCAAGGGCCTTCTTATCCTCTAAAAGTACACTGGGCTTGCAATGAGCATCTCCAGGATAGCCTCCTGTACCAACCTCAACTGCCTCAATTCCCAGCTCGGCCGCTATATCCAGAGCCTCCTCGAAACTTTTATCCTGAAATAGAACGGTAAAAACCCCTAACTTCATTTCTACCCCCTTTCTTTTTTAGTCACGCCTTTCACAAGACTCTGAAGGACTCATTTTGTCTCCTTTCCTTCTTATTTTATTAGACTCAACATTGGTATATCATTTTATGATATTACATTACAACCAATTTTAATATTGTCAATTACCGAGTTTGAGAGAGTTTTGAAATTGACAAATTTCAAAACTAACTGTAATAGTATATCGTAAAACGATATACTATTATTAGGGTCAAGAATTCAAGAAAGAAAGGGCACAGAGGCCTTTATAGAAATGAGTTAGAGGCTTTTTTTGAAGCTGCCAGAGGTGTAATCGGAATAGAGAATCCAGACCGCCTGGTTAAGAATGTAGAAGGGGACTATGATCCCCCTACCCGAACTGGACTTTCAGATTTTCACTGCTATACTCTCTGGTATACAAACCACTCCATGCCTATAGGTAAACTCCATATGGGGTATTTACAGGCCGTAAAGAAAGTATGGAAGGCCGGCTGCGGAGAATACGGAACTGAAGGATTGGATCCTCTTTCAGTAATGCTTGAGAATTATCCTAAAGA
>JAUWRC010000001.1 GCA_030610745.1 Clostridia bacterium | reverse complement strand
CAATATTTACAGGAGGAATGACCATGAAGACAAAAATGACTATGATTTACTGGAAGGGAGAAAAATTTTGGCTTGGGAAACTTCTCGAACATCCAGAAATTATGACGCAGGGAGAGACTCTCGAAAAATTAGAAGAAAATAATAGAGATGCATACCTGTTGATGGCTATGGATGAAGTTCCAGAAGAACATCGAATGAGAGAAATCGCTATATTAAGCGGAAAGAATTTGTCCGTTAACTCATAAAAGATGGTTGTATTTTCTTAAGGCCAGGAGCTAATCACGATCTCTACATGAATCCTTCTACGAGCAAGAAACAACCTATTCCAAGGCATACGGAGATTGATAATAACTTGGTAAAACATATTAGAAAATATTTAGGACTGAAGTAGCCTAACAATGCGCTGCTCCTGACCGCTATTACGCTGCGCTCCATAGCAGCAGGTGAGCTTTGTCGTTGTGGCATGGAATTCAAGGAGATGAGATAAATGTACAAATTGCCACGACTCGACAAAAAGGTGTTATCGATTGATGATCTCAAAAAAACAAGAAAGCGAGTGGAAGACATAAAGATTTAACAGACTTAGAGCATTTGCCATAATAATCGTTATAAGAAAAAAATAAAACTTCTTCGCCGCCAAAGTCCAAAAGAAAGTTTCGAAAGCTTTTTTGTCCTTAGTGATTTTTACTGCCAGGTTTTTTTAGATGGTTTGAGAGAAAAGGTTCCTTTCACCTTTCTAGCCTGACCTTTAATAAACCTACCCATTTATTATCTCATTTTTTACTATCCCATTCGACCATTTGACTTTTTCCAATTCTGTGTTACCATATTAAAAATAGTAACACAAAGGCGAAAAAGGATTATTGAATCCAGAATAAAAATAAGTTTTATAGTTCATAGTACGCTCGCTCTTATGAGCTCGCTGGTAGTTCATTGTTCATCGACTATAAGCTATAAGTGGTAAGAAACAAGAAACAAGAAGCAAGAAGCAAGAAGCAAGAAATAGAGAAATTGGTATGTTTTCATCATAGATTTTTCCTTGCATCTTTGCTTCTCTGTTTCTTCGCCTCTTTTTCTACGAACTACGAACAACGAACTATGAACTAAGTGAGGTGAGTACGGTGGAAGAGATAGTAAGATTCGGGGTATCTATGGAAAAGAGATTACTGAAGAATTTTGACAAGCTGGTATCTAAGAAGGGATATACCAATAGATCAGAGGCGGTAAGAGATTTAATCAGGGGTCATCTGGTGGAAGAAGAGTGGAAGACAGAGAAAAAAGAGATGGCAGGGACAATCACCCTTGTCTATAACCATCACACACCAGGGCTTTCAGAGGCTTTGATTGAGCTCCAACATCATTCCCATAACCTTATCATTTCTACTATGCACCTGCATTTGGACGAGGACAATTGTCTGGAGGTTTTATTGGTAAGGGGAAGAGTGGATAAAATTAAGACTATTGCTGATAAGCTGATAAGCACTCGCGGTGTAAAGCACGGCAAGTTAACTATGACTACCACGGGGAAAGAGCTAGCCTAAGATAGCGTATAGCGGGTAGTAGCGGTCGGATTCATCCGACAATGTGCCATAAATGGCACCGCTACTCTTCAGAAACTTGCAGCTTTTTCGAGATTGCTTCGGCTCCCTGTCTGCGTGTCTGCACAGGCAGGCGCCTCGCAGTGACAATGTGCCATAAATCGCACTGCTACATACTCCTCGCAATGGCAAATGAGGAATGGTGAGCTGTTGCCCGTGACTCGTGGCTTGTAAAAGCAGTATTTGATGTTGTTGTATTGGAACAAGGATAACACGAAGATTAAAAAATTACTAGGAAGGTAGGGTAAATGACAATTAAGAAAGAATGGATTGGAACGGTAGCTATTGGGGCTGTAGTGCTAGCTGCACTTTTGTATATAGGGAGTATCTGTCAAGAAAGTAAAATCACCCAGAATACGGTGTCGATCAAAGATATGCTCAATAGAGCTGTTAAAATTCCTGAAAAAGTGGATAGGGTTGTTGGCATCGAAGCAGGAGCATTAAGGTTGCTTGTATATCTCGAATGTATCGATAAAATAGTTGGGGTAGAGGATATCGAGCAAAGGGGCGATAAGCCCTATGACTTTGCCCATCCAGAACTTGCTAGCCTTCCTCCTATTGGTCCTATACATGGTGGTGACGCAGAGCTTATTGTGGCACAAGAGCCCGATGTAATATTCTGGACGTATACTACTGTGGGTGATGCTGATGAACTTCAGGAAAAGACTGGGATACCAGTTGTGGCTCTGGATTATGGAGACCTTGATGATAATAGGGATACATTTTACGAGAACCTGAGGCTTGTGGGAAAGGTAATGGGTAAAAAGAACAGGGCTGAAGAACTCATCGAATACATAGACGACACTATTCAGGCTCTCAATGACCGGACCAAGGACATCACAAACAATCAAAAACAAAAGGTCTATATTGGTGGCATTGGTTACCGCGGCGCTCATGGGATTTTATCCACCGAACCGGAATATTCACCCTTTGTATTTGTCAATGCTAACAATGTAGCCGGTGAACTAGAAACGGAGCATGCATTCATTGATAAAGAGAAGTTGTTAGAATGGAATCCGGAAATAATATTCGTAGACCAAGGCGGTTACTCTCTCATAATGGACGATTTAAAGGATGGAGTATATGATTCAATAGAAGCGGTGAAAAACGGGGAACTATATGGCGTTATGCCGTATAATTGGTACGCAACAAATTTCGCTACAGTGTTAGCGGATGCATATTACGTTGGAAAGGTACTTTTCCCTGATAGATTCAGCGATGTAGATCCGGAAAAGAAGGCAGACGATATTTACCAGCACTTCTTAGGAAAGGGTGTATATTCGGATATGAAGGATAAATATGGAGGATTTAAAAAACTCGAATAGGAAGGATAAAGAATGGCGGCATATGTCTAGTAAAGAGAGCATTCTGGATAGCTATAGAGCACATACAAAGAAAAAGGTTCTCTTTGTATTGATTTCAATGACCCTCCTTTTCCTTATGGTTATTATTTCAATTAGTGTGGGCTCTGTTCGTATTGAGGTATCTAAGGTTATTGCAGCATTGATAGGCCAGGATGATGGTATTATATCCACCATAATTTGGAAGATACGTATTCTTAGGGTTATTACAGCAATAGTTGCAGGATTGGGGTTAGCCGTATCAGGAGCGGCAATGCAGAGCATACTGAGAAACCCGCTCGGCTCGCCTTTTACATTGGGAATATCCCATTCGGCGGCATTCGGTGCGGCATTCGCCATCGTAGTGCTAGGTGTTGGGTCCATTCAAAGCAGCAGTGTTGATGCCGTTATTCTGAACAATCCATATATAATCACGATGTGTGCATTTGGGTTTTCCTTAGTAGCGACTTTTATAATCATTTTACTTGCCAAATATAAGGGAGCATCTCCAGAGACAATGATTCTTACCGGTGTGGCCATAGGATCGTTGTTCATAGCTGGAACCACAGCCATGGAGTATTTTGCAGAAGATGTACAACTTTCATCTATTATCTTCTGGACCTTTGGCGATGTAGGTAGGACTTCATGGAGCGATATATGGATAATCGCAGCAGTGGTGATCCCTTCTGCAATATATTTTCTCTATAATATGTGGAACTACAATGCATTGAACTGTGGAGAAGAGACTGCAAAAAGTTTGGGTGTAAATGTGGAAAGGGTGAGAATTGGAGGTATGCTAGTTGCCTCTTTAGTGACAGCATTGATAGTCTCTTTTATTGGTATAATTGGGTTTATTGGGTTGGTAGTACCTCACATTGTACGTAAAATCATTGGGGGAGACGAGAGGTATCTAATACCGTCCTCATGTATTATTGGGGCAATATTGCTGCTGGTTTCAGATACTGCTGCAAGAACAATCATCTCGCCAATTGTTCTTCCTGTTGGGATTCTAACTTCTTTCCTCGGTGCACCCCTCTTTATATATTTAGTGATAAAAGGGAGGAAATACTGGTGAAGTTGGAAATCAAAGGTATAAAATTTAGCTATGGCAGCGCACCTGCATTAAATAATATTAGCTTCAGATTAGAGGGTGGAGAAGTTCTTACAATCGTTGGCCCAAACGGCTCGGGAAAGAGTACCCTCCTAAAATGTATCGATCGAATTTTAAAACCCCAACGGGGGTGTATCATGATAGATGGGAAGGATATTAAGGGCATTGGAAGTGAGGAGGTTGCCAGGAGAATGGGGTATGTCCCACAGAGTAATGGAAAAAGCTTTCCCTCGACAGTGTTTGATACAATATTAATGGGAAGGAAGCCGTACATCAGGTGGGCACCAGCAGCCAAAGACTTAAAAGTAGTATCCGATGTTATAGGGACACTGGAGCTAGAAGAGTTTGCGTTACGTGATATCAATGAACTTAGTGGTGGGCAGAGGCAGAAGGTTATAATAGGTAGAGCACTTGCTCAAGAGCCAAAAATTCTCCTCTTAGATGAGCCAACAGCCAATTTAGACTTAAAACATCAATTAGAGGTTTTAAACCTGGTAAAGGAACAAACAAGGAGTGGGGTTTCGGCAATAATAGCTATACATGATCTAAATCTAGCCTTAAGATATAGTGATAAGGTTATAATGTTAAATTATGGAAAAGTTTTTGCTGCGGGAGGTTTAGAGGTACTTAACCCGGAAAATATAGAAGCTGTTTATGGTATAAAGGTTAGGGTTATAAATCACTCAAAAGGAATCTTTGTTATTCCAGAGGAGTTCATAGGTGATAAAAATAGCTGAATTTCAATCTATCGGTGTAGTTAGAAGCAAGTTTAAAGAAAGAGCAGATCCTGCCAAGATGCGCAAATATGAAAGCATTATTATTATTGATCCAAAATACGAGGAAGGGCTTTATCGTATTGAAAAAAACGAATATATCCAGGTTATTTTTAATTTTCATCTCTCAGAGGGGTATAATCTCAAAGGGCCTGTATGGGACGGCCAAATCAAGGGAGTATTTGCTTCTCGCAGCCCTAAAAGACCAAGTAGTATCGGTGTTACTACAGTTAGACTCATTGAGAGAAAAGATAGGCAGTTAAAGGTCGAAGGCCTGGATGCTTTAGATGGTACACCTGTTTTGGATATAAAACCTTATGTCCCTTCTCTAGATGAAGCCGAGCAAATAAGGGTCTGGCAAGAATATAAAAAGGCTAATCCAAGATCAGAGATAAACGGCCTTATCAAGAGTGGCAATCTAAAGACTCTTCTATTGAAGGCAGGGGATATACACGGGCATTTCTGCCCAGGTTTGAGTTTTGGTGTCATTGCCGGGGCTTATTCCTTAAGAGAGCTTGGAATACATTCTGAAGGAATGGAAAAGTTGCTTGCCATAGTTGAAACCAACAGTTGTTTCAGTGATGGTATCCAATTTGTAACCGGCTGTACTTTTGGCAATAACGGTTTGATATACAGGGATTTTGGAAAAACTGCAGTGACAGTTACAAGAAGAGACGGTAAAGGTCTGAGGATTTCCTTAAAGCCCGATGCTTATGCACTTTGGGATAATAAATATCCAGAATCTAAAGAGCTTTTTCAGAAAGTAGTAGTAGAGAGAAAAGGAAATGATGAGGATATGAGAAAGTTAGCGGGACTATTTAGGAGGGTCTCTTTTGAAGTTATTGAATTGGATTTCGAATCTCTCTTCAATGTTAAAAAAGTGCAAGTAGAAATTCCAGACTATGCACCTATCTATGATAGTATAATATGCTCTAAATGTGGAGAAAGTATTATGGCTGCAAGGATTGTTGAAAAGGATGGAGAGAAGTTCTGTATACCCTGTTCAGAATCAGAATATTTTGAATTAGACGGTAGTGGGATGAAATACGTCAAAATGAATAAGTGGGGGGTTCGGATATAATGGAAACTTTATGTTATCTCTAACTTAGTTTAGCTTCGAGCATACTAACTCTTCTTTCTAAGACAGCAAATTCGTCACGGGCAACTTTCTGTTTAAGTTCGTTTTTGATAAACTCAATATCAAGCTTGATTACCGCAAGAGTATCATCAATTCCTTGAAGGAGGGACCTTTTGTAGCGAGGTAAATAAAAGGGGGAAAACTATATCGCTTGTACAGCAAGGAATCCAGACAGCGAGGAATAAAAAGAGTAAGACAAAAGGAAGTAAAGGCATCCAATTTGCTGCCCCAAATGCTGTGAAGTAAAACAGTGATGCCCAGGTACTTAACAATACGTGCCCTGCATGGGGAACCTTGGTTGTAGGTTTCCAATAGCCGATGGCAATACCGGCTAGGGCCAGGGGGTTTACGAGCCACCATTTTTCAATAAAACCCAGATGAAATCCTATCTTGATGCCAAGCAAGCTTCCTCCTAAATAAGGAATTACTATATCGCTTAATGTAGCTATGCCGATAGAGCCTGCATAACCAATCAAAATTACTTCCCACACTTTTCCCTTACTATATCGTTTATACATAGCTGTAGTTACAAGTGCGCTCAATATAACATGGAGAGGGTGTAAGATATAAAAAAGAGTATGGGAAATTTCGGAAGGAACATCAGTAAAAACTACTGCTGCCATAATGATGATTCCTGTAGTAGCTCCAAGAAAAGTGAAAGGAGCGTGCTTTTTGAGCTCATTCGCTATTTGTTTGAGCATCTTCTTTTCCTTTTTTTCGCGCAATACGCATCACGCACGACGAGATACGAATTTTTGCTTCTTCATAGACCTCTTTAAGGGGGATATTAAGACGGAAAGCAATCTTCTGGCAATCTTCATAGCTAGGGGCGATGTTTTTAATGACCCCATTGAGCCTGGCTATTTTAACCTCGATTTTACCGTACCTGGTTTCTATACCTCGGCTCTCTCGCATTAATTTTTTTCTCTTTACTTTAGAGATTCTTACCCCCAGAGTAGTGGTTTCTTCGAAAATAATCTCGAGCATCTTTTCTATTTTTTCCTCTTTTGCCATAACACTGAGCATAGTGGCCGGTCTGGTCTTTTTCATCTGAATAGGGGTGAGGAAAACATCGAGAGCTCCTTCCTTGAATAATCTATTTATGACATGCTCGTAGAACTCTGGATTCATATCATCAATGTTAGTTTCAATTAAAGAGACTGTATCTTCCTGGTAAGCATTTTTTGCTATACCTACAGAAACTCTTAATAAATTAGGGGTGGGGAGGTCCCTTTGCCCTGCCCCATAGCCGATGCTTTCAATTTTTATAGAGGGCATTTCACCAAAGTTTTTCGCCAGGCTAGTAATAATAGCCGCTCCAGTAGGAGTGACCAGCTCTGCCTCAATCTGGCTACCATAGACAGGAATTTCTTTTAATAGCTCCAAAGTGGCTGGAGCAGGTAGAGGCAGAGTGCCGTGAGCACATTTAACAAAACCTTTTCCAAGAGGAAGGCTGGAGGCATAAATTTTCTCTATCCCTAAATACTTTATTCCTACTGCTGCTCCTACTACATCAATAATAGTGTCCAGACCTCCTAATTCATGGAAATGTATCTCTTCTGGGCTTTTTTTGTGTATCTTTGCCTCAACAGCAGCCAATTTGGTGAATATGCTCTTGCTAATCTCTTTTATTTCCTTGCCTAGCTTACTTGTTTCTATAATAGATAAAATATGAGGAAGTTTTCTTTCCTTTTCGTCGCCTTTAGTCTCTATCTTAATCTGGGTGGCAGCAATACTCTTTTTTTGTACTTTCTTTACTTTAATTTTATAGCCAGTTAAGTTTAATTTACCTAACTCTTTTTCCAGCTCTTCCACTGGCCAGCCTAAATCGAGCAATGCTCCAAGAATCATATCTCCACTAATACCAGAAAAACAATTAAAGTAAGCAATCCTCATCTTTTCACCTCTATCCGATTGATTAAACTGGCCATATATCCGGCTCCGAATCCGTTATCAATGTTGACTACAGCTATTCCAGGGCTGCAGCTATTAAGCATGGTAAGAAGAGCTGAAATTCCTCCAAAACTTGCTCCGTATCCTATAGAGGTAGGTACAGCTATAACGGGCCGGCTTACCAGACCCCCTACTATACTGGGCAGGGCTCCCTCCATACCTGCCACCACGATGAGGACATTAGCCTGAAATAGCTTCTCCTTATTATCAAGTAGTCTATGAATTCCAGCCACCCCCACATCGTAGAGGCGATCCACTCTGTTACCCAGAATTTCTGCTGTAACCGCTGCCTCTTCAGCTACAGGAATGTCTGCTGTTCCAGCGGTTACTACCAATATAATATGAGAACTTCTCTTTTTTTCTTTCTTTCCCACGGCCACTATCTTTGCTTTTTCAAAATAGCTAGCTTCAGGTAGAATCTCTTTAATGGCCTCATAAATTTCTTTTTCAGCTCGAACAGCTATTACCTTGGATTTGGCCTCCCTCATTTTCTTTACAATATGAATAATTTGCTCGGTGGTTTTGCCAGGGCAAAAGATTACTTCAGGATAGTGCCTGCGCAGTTCTCGATGGGTATCAATCTTAGCAAAGCCAAGATCCTGGTAAGGAAGGACTTTTAGCTTTTCCAAAGCTTCTTCTATTTTTATCTTTCCCCCTCTTACTCTCTCCAATATGCGTCTTATTTCTTCTACTTGCAGTTTTATCTCCCTTAGTTAATCGCACCCCTACCATTCTGAGATTGCTTCGTCGCTCCGTTCCTCGCAATGACATTCTTTATTCGCTCGCAATAATGGCAAGTAGGGCAATGGGTCATAACTTATACTATTCGCTATACGCTCCCCGCTCCACGCTATTAAAATTTTCGCCCATTCCTTGTTTTTGACAACCACGCCTCTGAATCCTGAATCCTGAATCCAAAATCGTCTTCGTCCAGGCAATTTTCGTTCTCCTCCAGTTTCTGGGGGGGCAAAAAATTTGATACAGGAGAACGAATTCAATCTTTTGTGAATTAAACTTTAATTCACAAGTTCACTGTAATGTATTTGACAAAAAATAACTGAGTTGGTATATTAAAAAACCAGTGGTATTTTTTGAAGCTTTTGTCTTATTTCTTAAGGCAAAGGCTGAATGATTTTTAAAAAAGGAAAGAAAATGATCAAAACCGACGGCCTCATTAAAGAGTACGATGGGTTTAGGGCAGTGGATAACTTGAATCTTAAGGTTAAAGAAGGGGAAATCTACGGCTTTTTAGGGCCCAATGGAGCAGGAAAAACTACCACCATCTTAATGCTTTTGGGTATCCTGGAGCCAACTCAAGGAAAGGTTTATCTTTTTGGCCAGGACATGGCTAAAGATTTTCTTACTATCAAGAAAAAAATAGGGGTTGTTTCTGAAAAACAATATTTATATAAAGAGATGAGTGCCGGCCAATATCTTTCTTTCTTTGCCGACCTTTATGGAGTAAAGAATTCGAAGAAAAGAATTAATGGACTCCTGGAGAAACTAAACCTACTGGAAGTTAAAAACAGAAAATTGGGAGCGTTTTCTCGAGGTATGCAGCAAAAGCTTGGCTTTGCCAGAGCCCTCTTGCATGACCCGGAGCTCCTTCTTTTGGATGAACCTGTCTCCGGGTTAGACCCTACAGGAATAAAGCGAATCAGAGACCTTATAGAAGAAGAAAATAAAAAGGGAAGAACCATTTTTATCTCTTCCCACCTTCTCTCTGAGGTAGAAAGACTTTGCGGAAAAGTAGGTATTATCAATAAAGGCAGACTCTTGGCTGAAGATAGTATGGATAACTTAAAGAAGAAATTGACTGATGTAGTAGAGCTACAGATAGAGCTTTCCCAGATGAAAAAAGAGATTGTAGATACTCTTTCCGCCTTTGATTTTATTGAAGAGATAAAGGAAGAAGGAAACCTTTTAACTCTCAAGATAAAAGCAGATAAAGACTACCGGGCTCAAATTTCAGAAGCTATTTCTGGCCAGGGAGGAGTTGTTTTAGGCATAAAGACTAAAGAGATGAGTCTGGAAGAAGCATTTATCACTATTACTGAAAAAAATATCTCTCTATTGGCTAAGGAGGATTAAAGAGGAGCAGAATGAAAAAATCCATTGTCTATCCCCTCATAATAGGTATTATCATAGTAGCCTTGCTTGCCCTTTTCCTTCCTCGTTTGAAGGGAGAAAAATATGGCCAGGTGCAAGGAAAAGCAGTTGATGCCTTAAGTGATGACCCGGTGTGGGAAATAAGGATTGTCGTTGGTGACAAATCTACTCTCAAATATAGATATCCGGGTAAAACCTATTCTCTAACAGGGATTAAACCGGGTTCCTACACCTTAACAGCCACGGCCCCTGGCTATTATGACTTTACCAGGGATATCAAGCTAAAAAGAGGGGAAAATATAGTAGACATATCCATGGAAGGTAAAGAAGTTCCTGACCTGCAAAGGATAATTGTTTTTACAGAATCTGGGGATGAGGGGATTCAATTAGAAATAAGATTTGTCAACAGCAAGGGAGAAGGAATAACCCAGTTTCCCTGTCTTCCTTTGAGCTTAGAAGGAACCCTCTGGGCTAGGATAGGAACGGAAGAAGACTACGTTAAGGGAAGAGAGATATTCCGGGGTCCCATTGAACTTTTCTGGGACTCGGAAGCCTTCCTGGCCAAAAACAAGGCTGTTATTCCCTGGGAGAAGCTCAAAGTAGATGAGGAAGTGGAGAAGTTTGGCCTTCTGGAGGTAGTTCTTCATACTCCCCAGGGAGACTTTGCTGACAGCGTAAATGATGTAAAACTTTATGAGGAATATTAATAAAAAAAGAGGAGAAATAGAATAAAATGGCTGGAAAAGAACTTTCTTTATCTATTCATACAATGAAGGCACTGGCCAAAAGAGACCTATATTCAACTTTGTCTAGTTGGGGGATTTATATAACTACATTTGTTTCCTTTGTGGCTTCTTCCTTCATCCTGAAAAACTTTCTTGGAAGCATTAAGGGAGACGATATCTTGATTTCCGCAGACCCTTTAAATTATCCACTTTTTATCTCTACCATCATTATCTCTTTTTATCTGGCTCTGCTTTCTGCTATTTCCATCTCCCGGGAAAAGGATCAGGGAACTCTGGAGGTCCTTTTCTATGGGCCAGTAAGCTCTTCCAGCTATATTCTGGGAAAGTATATTAAAAACATCCTCACCTATTTTGTAGTGGTCCTCTTTTTCCTCGTTTATTTTTGGGGAGTGTCTCTTCTTACTAACATGGGGTTTTCCTCTAGATTAGGTAAGGCTATTCTCACCTCTATATTTTCCGTCTCCTGCGTAATCAGTTTTGGCCTCTTTATATCATCTCTGACTAAAAAGATGAGAAACTCCATTATCTGGCTAATAGGGGTACTTATTCTCTTTTTAGCTGTAGAGGTTGGACAGACCATACTCCTTGGCCTGCCTCAAGGGGAAGTCTCTTCTATCCTAACCTATTTATCAGATACTCTTTCCGTAGTTTCCCGGGGAGCAAATTGGATTTCTCCTTTTTCCTATCTTAGCCGGGGTATAGATGCTATTTCCTTGGATAACAGCTTTCTCTGGGGGCTAAATATACTTTATTCTATAATCTATTCTGTTATCTTGCTTGTACTCTCTATATCTATCCTTAAAAGAAAAGGGGTAAGGGGATGAAAAACTATTTTTTGAGGTGACTAATGAAGATTGTCAAATGCAGATTTGTTCTATTTTCGCTAACTCTAATTATAGGATGGGTCTTCTGTCTAGCTACTTTAAGCGGAGCCCAGGCACCAGAGCTCAGAGAACAGTTAGTTTATGGTTTAAGCGTCTTCAACGGCAGGGGTTATACAGGGGGATTTACTCCCCGCACTGAAGATACCATCTATCTTATGGCTGATAAAAACAATGCTATCTCTGCCCGTATAACTCTGGTTTATTTCTGGCCCATTACAGGAAAATATGTGGCTGGCTTTCAGGCTTTGAATGAGGAAGTAGAAGGAGTGCTGGAGGTCTTAAAAGGAGAAAAAGTAATTAAGACTCTAGAAAAAGAGGATAATTCTCGCTATTATCCGGAAGGATACTACGGAGAAGCTTGCCTTCTTTATAAAGGTGAGGAGGCCCGTGCTTATTTTGAGAAGTTCATGGGGGCTATTGAGGAATATTATAAGCAGATTGCCGAATATCAACAAGCACAAATAGAATATGAGAAAAATTTCAATGATTTTCTTGAAGAAATAAAAGAAAGAAGAGAGGCGGGAGAGGAGATTGAAAAAGAAGAGATTGAGGAAAGGATGCCCCGAGAACCAACTCCACCTTCTCCACCCCAATTCTATGTTACTCCACCCACGAAAGATTACGTTATTAACTTGCCCCTCGGCCATTATAAAATAAGATTAAGAGCAGAGGATGGAACTATTGTTCAGGACAGCGAGAAAGACCTTGTTCTTTTCACCTGCCGAAGAGAAGGAGGAACAGGATATGGGATTATTCCGGGAAATAGATGGACAAGAAAAGAATCCTGCGATGACCCAAGCTGGATAATTTACGCGGCAGGAGAAAATACTCTTTACTTTAATCCCTTTATTCAGGATGAATATAATGAGCTTTATTACAACAAATTAGAAGATCCTCAGAACAGGGGAAGAGAAGAGGGGTGGAAATGGGTCCACATCAAATCTATCGAAGATGTAACTCTTCTCTTTTCAAAAGGAGAAGAAATTCTTCAGAGAATAGTGAGACTTCCTTATTATGTGGAACAAATCTCCGGCCCTGAGTTAGGATATGAAATTGTGGAGTTTGACCCGGTAAAAATGCCTGACAGGCAACCCACCTTTGAAGGATACAAGCTTGAGCTCGCATCCACTCTGCAAAAAACAAGTTACGAGATTAACATGGAGAAAGAGGAAGGAGAACTTTTCCAGGGAGGTAAAAGAGAGATACGTCTGGTAAGAAAAGAAAAGGCAAAATGGCTATATATCCTCTCTATCTTTCCTCTAGGAGTAGGCCTGGTAGTTTTTGTAGGGCGAAGAAGGCTAAAAAGCTAGCGTATAGCGGGTAGCGTATAGTTTCCAGTAGTAAGTAGTAAGGGATACGCGATGCATCGTGCGTGGTATTCCTTCTATGTTTATTTGCTTTTTATTGTCATAGCGAGCGAACTAAGTGAGCGAAGCAATCTCGACACGCTCTAGAGTTTCTTCCCCCGGGCGTTTGCTTCTAATAAGGCTTTATAGACCATTTCTTCATTTACAGGAAAAGGAAGTCTATAGATATGGCTTCCTTCTTTGCAAATCTCCTTGGCCAATCGTACTAATATCTTCTTATTTTCCATTAAGCCCAATTTTTCCAAAGTTAAAGGCAGGTCCAAAGAAGAATAAAAGCTTAAAAGTTCGTCTATTTCTTCCTCGCTGCGTTCTTCAAGAATTAACATCATTATTATTCCAAAAGCTACTCTCTCTCCATGCAGGCTCTCGTGTGTTTCTTTAAAAATACTCATACCATAATTGAAGGCATGCGCTGCGGAGCTGCGGCATCTTCCCTTGCCTAATGCACCTATCAGCCCGGTTAAAAAAATATTAATCTGTATAATCTGGTCTAATTCTGAAGAACTTTTTTTCTTTTCTACATCTCTTTTTGCCTTGACCCCTATGCTTTTTATTAAATGGTAAGACTTTTTAGAAAGGTCCAATGCTACCTCGGTAGAAAGGTCTTTCTTTATTCCCTGGGTGGAGACTCTTCCTTCGCACCATTTAGCTAAAGCATCTCCCATCCCCGCTGAAAGTAATCTTGCCGGGGCTTGAGCAATTATCTGGGGGTCTACCAAAGCCAGATTTGGACTTTTTTGAAGGTTCAGGCTCTCCAGGTAAACCCCTTCCTTTGTGTAAAGAGGAGCAATGGATGACCAGGCAGAACAGGTAGCGGCACTGGTAGGAGCCGTTATTACAGGAAGATGTAGGTAAAAACTAGCGGCTTTAGCTGTGTCTAGAGCTTTTCCTCCTCCACAGCCCACAATGAGGTCTATTTTTTTCTTCTTTACTGAGGCGGTAACTCGCTCTATTTCTTGCCTGCAGCATTCTCCCTTAAATTCCTCAAATCTACTCCTTAGGTTAGTTTCCTTTAGGCTGTGAAGAAGGATCTTTCCCACCTTAGACCAGACTAACTTATCAGATAAAAATAGTGGTTTTTTACCTAAGGATGAGATGAGTTCTCCTGCCCTACTTAATATTCCTCTTTCCTGAATATATCTTCCCGGTGCAAGAAATAAGTCAATCAATTTTTCTTCTTTCCCTCATTTGCCATTGCAATGGAGGCGAAGCCGAAGCACTCTCATGATTGTCTCATGATTGTCTTTACTACCCGCTCCATGCTATTCAAATTCTAGTCTATTCCTTGTTTTTGTCAAACATGCTTTTGTCAGACTCATGTGACCCCTAATTTTACTTTACAATATCTTGTATTTTTTGACAGGTTAGGTTTACAGTTAGGTCTAAAGTTTGTGAATAAACTCTTCCAAAGAGAGGGTGTTTACTACATCAGGAGCCTGGCACCATCCTCGCCTGGCTGTGGCTACTCCCAGGGACATAAAATCTAACCCTTCTTTATTGTGAGCATCGGTGTTAATGGCTAGTTTTACCCCTTTTTTCTTTGCCTCCATAATCCAGATATCGGTTAAATCGAGCCTCTGCGGTTGGGCATTTATCTCCAGCCAGATGCCTCTATCTTTGGCTACTTCCAGGACCTTATTTAGATCAACAGCATAGGCCTCCCTTTCTCCTAAGAGTCGTCCCGTAGGATGAGCAAAAATCCGAACAAAAGGACTCTGGATAGCTTTAACTACCCGAGCGGTTATAGTTTTTTTATCTTGTTTAAAACCTGTATGTATGGCTGCTATCACTATATCCAGCTTTCCTAAAATCTCATCAGGATAGTCCAGGCTGCCATCTTTTTTAATGTCTACCTCACTCCCAGCTAAAACTTTAAAGCCTTCCAAATGAGAATTTATTTTTTTAATCTCCTTTATCTGAGCTAAAAGGGTTTCTATACTCAGACCTCTTGCCACTTTTAAAGAGAGGGAATGATCAGTAATGGCTATGTATTCATATCCTTTTGATTTAGCTTTCTCTATTAATTCTTCAATGGTATTAACCCCATCACTCATTTTAGTATGCATGTGCAGGTCACCCTTTATCTCTTTCTCTCTTAATAGGCAAGGAATTCTTCCCTTCTCAGCTGCTTCAATCTCTCCTCTGTCTTCCCTTAACTCAGGAGGAATAAAAGGAAGGTCTAAAGAGGCGTAAACTTCCTTTTCATTCTTTCCAGCCAGCTTCTCTCCCTCACGAGTGAAGACACCGTATTCATTTATCTTCAATCCCCTTTTTATAGCTCTTTCTCTTAAGTTTATATTATGGGACTTGGAGCCTGTAAAGTACTGAAGAGCTGCTCCGAAGGAATCAGGGGAGACTACCCGCAGGTCTATCTGCAGACCTTGAGTGGTAAGAATACTGGATTTGGTCTCTCCCTTAGCTAGAATTTCTTTGACAAAGGAGAGCTGAGCAAAACCATCCATAACAGGAGAGGAGTTCCTCGAGGAAACGAGAATATCTATGTCTCCTATGGTTTCTTTACCCCTTCTTAAACTCCCGGCAGGGCTAATTTTCTCAATCCAGGAAGAAGCTCTATTCTTTAATTCGGCAATAACTTCTTCTACCAGAGGTTGAGCTCGTCCGAGGAGTATCCGAGCTTTGCTGGTTCGATAAAGTTTTATCCCTCTTAAGATATTCTCCTCTGTTTTAGCTCCCATACCCGGCAGGTCCCGCAGTTTGCCAGATTTAGCAAACGTCTCCAAATCTTCGATATTTTTTACTCCTTCCTCCTCGTAAAGAAGTTTAACTGTCTTCGGCCCTATCTCTGAAATGAATAAAAGCTCTCTTGTACCCTCTGGGAACTCTTTTTTTAACTCCTCATAGGCAGGGAGCCTACCAGTGTTTAGAATAGTAGCTATTTTCTCCAGCATCCCTTTACCGAGACCTGAAATATCCTTTAGTTTGCCCTGCTTATAAAGAGCCTCCATGTCTCCGGGAAGATGCTCCAGGGTCCGGGCTGCTTTTTCATAAGCCCTTATCCGAAAGGGATTCTCCCCCTTAATAGAGAGTAAATCAGCCATTTCTCTAAGTATAGAAGCTACTTTGGTGGCGTCCACTTTCATTTTGTTCATCTCAAATTAAACCTCGCTTCGGCAACTCTTTTGGTTAAATAGTTAATTGGTGAGTGGTTAATTATTTTCCTCTCACTCTACAATGTGCGATAAATCGCACCGCTACTATTTACTATTCACCTTTTCGAGATACGAGCGACTAGCAACGAGCGACGAGTTCCCCCCATATTTGCTCTACTTGCCTTCTTGTCTCCTCCAGACTTCCTTCATTCCTGATGAGGAAATCAGCCCTCTGGATTTTTTTATCCTGAGGCCCCTGAGCCTGCATTATTCCTTCAATCTCCTCTGGACTAAATCTGGTGCTTTTTTTTATTCTCTTCAGTTGAGCTTCATAAGATGCACTAACTACGAGCACCTTATCCACTAAAGAATCCCATCCTGCCTCTAAGAGTATAGCCGCATCTATTATAACTACCCGAGCCTTGCTGGAGACAATTTTCTTCTTTATTTCACTGCCTATCAAAGGATGAAGAATCTGATTAAGCTCTTCTAGCTTTTTTTTATCTTTAAAAACTATTCTTCCCAGCTTTCTTCTCTCAATCTTTTTCTTTTCATCTAATATTGAGCTGCCAAAGGTTCGGATAAGATTCTCCTCCACTTCTGCTTTTTTAATAAGATCATGTCCTATTTTATCCGCTTCTATAATTTCTGCCCCTAGCTCTGCGAACATCCTGGCTGCAGTGGTTTTACCAGAGCCAATATTTCCTGTGAGGCCGATCACGGTAGTATTTCCCCACTCCTCCAGAACTTTTCCTGCTTTCCTTAGGGCCTTGCCCCTGTGACTAATCTCACCCTTCTCCTTCAAACTCATCTGGGCAAAGGTTCTGGTAGACCCTTCCGGCTGGAATAATGGGTCATAGCCAAAACCGTTCTCGCCCCTCATCTCTTGAAGAATTCTACCTTTACAAATCCCCTCCACTACTCTTTCTTTAATACCCCCACCGCTAATGGCTATAAAACATCTAAAAGTTGCTTTACGCCTATCAAGAGGAATCTCCTCTAAAAGTGAAAGGAGCTTTCGGTTGTTATCCTTATAGGTAGCTTTCTCACCAGCAAAGCGGGCGGAAAAGACCCCCGGTGCTCCCCCTAAAGCTTCTACCTGGAGTCCAGAATCATCAGCTAAGGCTATTTTTCCTGTGAACCTGGCTATGGTTCTGGCTTTTTTGAGAGCATTACCATAAAGGGTCTCTTTATCTTCTACAACAGAGGGAAAGTGAGGAAAATCCTTAAAGGTAAATATCTTTACTCCTAGATTCTTGAAAGTCTCTTTAATTTCTTTGATTTTATCCAGGTTTTTTGTAGCTAACACTAGCTCCATTCAGTGTCTCCCAGTGCTTTTTTCTGAAGCTGGAGCAGCTTTTTTATTCCCTCTCCAGCTAAATCAAGTAATTCATTGAAAGTATTTCGAGAAAAACTTCCGCCTTCTCCGCTGACCTGAACCTCCACCAGATCCCCTCCCTCCGTCATTGCCACATTCATATCCACACTGGCTTCGGAGTCCTCTCGAAAAGATAGGTCTAATAGCCTTTCTTCTTTACTAACTCCTACACTAACAGCAGCCAGGAACTCTTTGATAATAGAGCCTTTTACCATCCCTTTTGCTTTAAGCCATCTATCTACATCCACCAGAGCTACAAAAGCTCCAGTAATAGAAGCACATCTTGTTCCTCCATCTGCCTGAAGGACGTCACAATCAACCCAGATGGTGCGTTCTTCTAATTCGTTCAAATCCACCACTGCTCGCAAGGTTCGACCAATCAATCTCTGAATCTCATAAGATCTACCCCTTTTTTGTTCCCGTTCTCGAGAAAGTCGGTTAGAGCTGGCATAAGGAAGCAGAGCGTATTCTGCTGTAAGCCATCCCTGTCCTCTTCCCCGCAAAAATCCTGGAACTCCCTCTTCCACCATAGCTGTACAAATCACCTTTGTATTCCCAAGGCTTATAAGAGTGGAACCCTGGGCATATTTGGCGAATCCTCTTTCCATGGTTACCTCTCGCAGCTCATTAGCTTTGCGTTTATTTTTTCTCATTGTTGTCCTTTCTTCTTATTAAATTCTGGTATAAATCCTCGCCCCGGCAGTCAATACCTACTATAGCGGGAAAGTCCTCTACCCATAACTTATATACTGCTTCCGGGCCCAGATCAGCAAAAGCTATTACTTCTGCTCTCTTTACCCTCCGGGATAGATAGGCTCCCCCTCCTCCTAGAGCAAGAAAATAGATGGCCTTGTACTTTTTTATGCTCTCTCTTATCTGGAGCGATCTGGAACCTTTACCTATCATTCCTCGCAGGCCCCTGGATAAAAGAAGAGGGGTGAAACTATCCATACGGAAGCTAGTGGTAGGCCCACAAGATCCAATGGGTCTAGGGGGTTTGGCTGGTGTAGGACCGGTATAATAAATGATTTCATTTTTTAAGGGGAAGGGAAGAGGTTTTTTTTCCTTTATTAGATCAACGAGTCTTTTGTGGGCAGCATCTCTTGCTGTATAGATAACTCCACTAATCAAAACTTCCTCCCCCACCTTTAAACTCTGAGCTAATTCTTTTTTAAGAGGAGGGATAATTTTAATCAATTTTGTCATCTTTGGGGGTCTTTTGGGAACTCTTTTGAGAAGTTTTCTTGTTGGGACTCTTTCGGGAAGCCTTCTTGTTAGGAGTCTTTTTCTTAAGGGAAAAGAGGTGATCTAAAAATATCCCCACTCTTCTTCCCGCATCAAAGACTCCCCCTAAGAAAACTCCAATAATTACTAGAAAAATAATCAAAAGTAGAGGCCAGGCAAATATCAAAAGCAAAGCCATCAATAAACCGCCCAGTCCCCCTGTAATCTTATACCTGTTTTGTTTTAGAGAACGCAGAATGTGCTTCATTTTTCCCTCACTTTGATAGTATTTAGTGAATAGTCGTTAGTGAATAGTAAGGAAGGATTATGAAGAAATGATAATAAGTTTGATTGAAAAACTTAACCCAATACTAAATACTAACGACTAATTTAGTTCTTTCTCTTTCTTAAAAAAGTAGGGATATCCAAATTATCATCATAAACTTTTAAATCCAGCTCGCCCTGATGGAATTCTCTTTTCCTCCTACTCTCTGTTTTTGAAATAATCTCACCACCCACAGCCATAAGGCCAATGGTTACTTCATTGGATAGACCTTTGTCTATGCTGGCACCAAAAGTAACCTCGGTACCCGGGGGGAGGGCTTCCTTAACAATGGAAGCTGCTTTTTCTACTTCAAATAGGCTCAAGTTCTTTCCCCCTCGAATATTAAATAAAACTCCTTTGGTTTTCTTTAAAGAAAGTTTTCCTAAAAGAGGAAAAGAAATAGCTTGCCTAGCCGCATCCTGGGCTGCTTCTTCCCCTGTTCCTTTACCCATAGCTACCTGGATGTGGCCTTTCTTTTGAAGAAAAGCTTTAAAGTCAGCAAAATCCAGGTCTATCAAACCAGGATACAAAAGTAAATCCCCCAAGGCCTGGATAACTTCCTTTAGAATTTTATCTATTTTCCTGAATCCTTTTTCCAGAGAGGGCTCTTTCTCCACATTTTCCAACAGAATATCATTGGGAATTACCATCAGAGCATCCAGGGCCTTTTCTAGCTCTGGAAGAGTTTCCTTGACTGAATTCACCCTCTTTTCTCCTTCAAAATAAAAGGGAAGCACAATAAATCCCATACTTAGACTACCTATTTCTTTAGCCAATTGAGCTATGATAGGGGAAACTCCTGTACCTGTACCCTTTCCCATGGCAAAAACGAGGCAGACAAGATTTGCTCCTTTTAGTATTTGCTTGAGCTTTTCTTTTTCTTCCAGAGCAATCCGCCTGCCCACCTCTCGACTGCCGCCTGTTCCCCATCCTCCGGTAGCTGCCCTTCCCAACTGGAACTTCTTTTTCACTGCGCATCTTTCTAAGGATCTGGTATCAGTGTTGATGGCAATAGATTCTATTCCCGATGGAAAAGAGTCATTTAGTCGAGATAAGATATTGCAGCCTGCTCCTCCAATTCCCAAAATCTTTATCTGAGGAGAGGATGACTTTGGACTTGATTCAGCTAAAGACTCACCAGAGGCGGATTCAAATTCAATCATTTAAGCCTCCATTCTAGAATTGCTTCAAGAATCGCAAATCATTTTGAAAGAAGAGGCGGATATCATCAATCCCGTATTTTAGCATACAAATCCGCTCCACTCCCATGCCAAAGGCAAATCCCTGATATTTCTCCGGATCATAATTAACCTTTTTAAAAACTTCAGGATCTACCATACCTGCTCCCAGAATCTCCAGCCATCCTTTTCCTGAACAGACCCTGCATCCTGAACCCCTGCACATAATACAGCTAATGTCCACTTCGGCGCTGGGTTCAGTAAAGGGAAAGAAACTGGGGCGGAAACGAATCCTTGTCTCTTTGCCAAACATCCGATGGACAAAATAGGTAAGACAGCCTTTTAAATCGGAAAAAGTTATTTTTTTGTCCACGGCTAATCCTTCTACTTGATGAAACATAGGGAAGTGAGAAGCATCTACAGCATCACGTCTATAGCACCTTCCTGGAGCAATTATACGAATGGGGGGAGACTTTTTCTCCATTACTCTGATTTGCACTGGAGAAGTTTGAGTACGTAAAAGATAATTATTATCTAAATAGAATGAGTCTTGTTCATCTCTAGCTGGATGATAGCGAGGCATATTTAAAGCCTCGAAGTTATAATATTCCGTTTCTACCTCTGGACCTCCTACCACCCCAAAACCCAACCCCAGGAAAATTCTTTTGATTTCTTCCAGAGTCTGGGTAATAGGATGCAATCTTCCCACAAGAGGTCTTTTGCCAGGCAGGGTTATGTCAATATATTCCTCTTTTTCTTCCTTTTCCAGGTTCTTTTTTCTTTCTTCTAACTCTTTTTGAATCTGGTGCTTTAACTGGTTAACTAACTCGCCTATGAGAGGCCTCTGCTCAGGGGGCATATCTTTTATACTTCTCAAAACTTTAGTAATTTTACCCTGCTTTCTTCCTAAAAACTCAATCCGTACCCTTTCTAGAGATTTCTCATCTTTAACCTTAAGAATCTTTTCTCTTGCCTCTCCCTTGAGTTTCTCCAGCTCCTCTCTCATTTACTCTTTCCTTTTTGATAAACTAATCTATTGATGGCATTAATATAAGCTTTGGCACTGGCCTCGATGATATCCGTGGAAGCACCTCGCCCAATTACCACTGTATCCTTTCCTTCCACTCGGACGGTAACCTCGCCGATGGCTTCAGCGCCGCTGGTTACTGCCTGGATCTCATATTGGGTAACTTTGGCCGGAATGTCTACCACAAGCTTGATAGCTTTGTAGATTGCATCCACGGGGCCATCGCCGCAAGCAGCCATCTGTCTGGACTCGCTGCCAACCCGGATGCGCACGGTAGCTGTTGGGATTGTACCCGTACCACTAGAGGTGTGAAGATACTCGATATGATACATCTCTGGAACTGGACGAACCTCGTCCTGGATGATGGCCATGAGATCCTCATCAAAAACCTCCTGTTTTTTATCCCCGATGCTCAGAAAACGCTGATATACCTTTTCCAGTTCTTCTGAAGATAGTGTATATCCCATTTTTTCAAGGCGATCTCGTAGGCCATGGCGACCTGTGCGAGCTGTAAGAACCACCCGGCTCTCGGGAAAGCCTACATCCTTCGGCTGCATAATCTCATACGTCTCCCGTTTTTTCAAAAACCCATCCACATGTATCCCAGCGCTGTGAGCAAAAGCGTTCTTCCCTACGATTGCCTTGTTGGGTGGAACCCTCATTCCGAACATATTAGCCACCAAACGGCTGGTGCGGTAAAACTCGCTGGTTTTAATTGCTGTCTCTACTCCAAAATAGTCCCGACGAGTATGAAGAGCCATAACTACCTCTTCGATGGCTGCATTGCCTGCTCGCTCGCCAATACCGTTAATAGTACCCTCGACTTGCTGCGCTCCGTTTTTCACACCTGCCAGAGTGTTCGCTACGGCCATACCCAAATCGTTGTGACAGTGGACACTAATAATTGCTTGATCAATATTTGGAACACGGGTGTGGATATCTCGGATCAGTGCACCAAATTGCTCAGGAACGGTGTATCCGGTTGTATCAGGAATGTTGACTACGGTAGCCCCGGCTTTGATGACAGCCTGAATTATCTCGAACAAGTAAGACCTGTTAGCGCGGCCAGCATCTTCGGCATAGAACTCGACATCGTCGGTATAGTTCCTGGCATGTTTAACTGCCTCGATGGACATTTGAAGGACATGGGTCTTTTTTTCGCCTATTGTTTTCCCATATTTCTCATCTCTGAATTTACCAGCAATGTGAATATCAGAAACGCCAATGCCCGTATGGATGCGGGATTTTTTGGTTTTAGCTAGCGCCCTGCCGCATTCATCAATATCTCGAGCTATGGCTCGGGATAGCGCGCAGATAATAGGACCTTCGAGCTCTTTTGATATTACCTGTACGGCTTCAAAATCCTCAGGTGAAGAAATAGGAAATCCTGCCTCTATCACATCCACTTTCAGCCGGGCCAACTGCCGAGCTATTTCCAACTTCTCTCTGGTCCCTAGCCGTGTTCCAGCAGCTTGCTCTCCATCTCGCAAAGTAGTATCAAAAATAATTATTCGGCCCATCTTCTTTTTCCCCTCTCTAAAATTTCCCAGGCTCTTTCCAATTCTTCAGGAGTGTTGACTCCTAAAGCTACCTGTGAATTCTTAGTCTGCATTGCTTCTACTTTGAATCCCTGTATGTTTAAAAGTTCGACTACATCCGTTAAATAATACTCTTTCCCTTTATTATTACGCTCCAGGTAAGGAAGAAGAGAAAGTACCTTCTGTGTGTCAAAACAATAAACTCCACTGTTTATTTCTCGAATATTTAACTCCTCAGGACTGGCATTTTTACTCTCTACGATTTTCTTAATCTGTCTATAGCCATTTTTAATAACTCTTCCATAGTGACTGGGATCGGGAAGGAGAGTAGTTAATACTGTTGCTGCCGGCTTTTTCTCTCGTTGATACTGGATTAATTGGAGGAGCACGGAAGGAGTAAGAAAAGGAGCATCGCCTGGAAGCACCACCAACTCCCCTTGAAAATCACTTAAGAGAGGAGCGGCTTGCTTGAGAGCATGTCCTGTACCCAATCTTTCTCGTTGGTAGACATATTCAAATCCTTCTCCCAAAATAGACCTTATCTTTTCTGCCTGATGTCCCACCACAATAATAATCTTACTTATTCCACTTTCGATACAGGCATCAACAGCAAATTTTATCAAAGCCTGCGAGCCCAAAGAATGAGCTAGCTTACTTAACCCTGATTTCATTCGTGTTCCTTCGCCCGCTGCTAAAACTACTGCCCTTACCCCCTTCATTCTCTTCTCCTTTCCCACATCCCTTATCTAATATTAAGATACCAAAATATCTGGATATTGCAAGACTTTGTTCTTCCCTCATCCATTTACACCGATTTACAGATTTACACCTATTATTTGACGTTGGATTATTATATGTTATTATAATAGAGAATTCCAATTTTGTCATTGCGAGCCAGGCCCCTCGCCTGTCGTTGCGAGGAGCAAAGTGACGAAGCAATCCCGATGAGGTTGCCACGTCGTCCTGAAGGCTTTCAGGACTCCTCGCAATGACAGGAAGGAACGTACTTCACTGAATATTTACGTTTTCTGAAGGGACTTAAGAAAGATGGGTTGGTTTGAGAGAACTTATAACAAAATAAAGAAGAGAGGGAAAAAAACTATAGACATTCCCCATGGACTGTGGACAAAGTGTACGAATTGTTCACAGCTTATCTATAATAAAAACCTGAAAGAAAATCTGAAGGTCTGTCCTAAATGTAACTATCACTTTTATCTGGGGGTAAGAGAAAGAATTGAAATTACTCTGGATAAAAATAGCTTTAATGAATATGATTCTAAAATAAGTTCGGATGATCCTTTAATTTTTCCCGGATATAAAGAAAAATTAAGCAAAGATGGAAAAAAAACGGGTTTAGATGAGGCAGCTCTAATTGGAGAAGGAAAAATAGGAGAAATTCCAATAACTCTCGGAATTACCGATTTTCACTTTATGGGTGGAAGTATGGGCTCAGTGGTGGGAGAGAAAATAACCCTGGCTATAGAAAAAGCTATAGAAAAAAGGTATCCCCTACTTCTCATCTCTGGGTCAGGAGGAGGAGCAAGAATGCAAGAAGGAGTAATTTCCCTCATGCAAATGGCAAAGACTAGCGCTGCTGTAGCCAAACTGAAGAGAGAGGGACTTCTCTATATCTCTCTTCTTACCCACCCTACCATGGGAGGAGTGATGGCAAGTTTCGCCAGTCGAGGAGACATTATTCTAGCAGAGCCAGGGGCCCTTGTGGGCTTTGCTGGACCCAGGGTAATAAAACAAACCATCAAACAGCAAATTCCCCAAGGATTTCAACAGGCAGAATTCTTGCTTAAACACGGAGGAATCGATTTAGTGGTAGAAAGAAGTAAGATTAGGCCCACTTTAATTAGAATTCTTGATTTTACCCTCTCTTAGGATATAGAAATTTACAGGCGGAAAAGACAGGAGGTGAAAGAATGGAAAGACCCGTCATTGACCAAGAATTGTGTACAGGATGTGAAATTTGTATTGATGAATGTCCAAATAATTGTTTGGAAATAGTAGATGATATTGCCAGTTTAGTTAGGCCAGAGGACTGTGATGGATGTGCATCCTGTGTAGAGGGTTGTCCCTCTGAGGCCATCACTATGAAAGAAGTATAACTTACATCAGGCCAGGCAAGTTCTCTTCACCGGAATAAAGCCTGGTCTATTTTTTAAGGAAAAGGAGTGAAAAAAAGAAAAAGTCAAGAGGTAAGAGTAGGAAAGGTAAAAATTGGCGCTGGCGCTCCGGTAGTAGTACAGGGAATGACTAAGACACATACAGAAGATACTGCCGCCACAATTGAGCAAATCAGAAAACTTGCTAGAGCCGGAGCCAGGATAGTGAGAATGGCCTTACCGACCATGGAAGCAGTCAAAGCCTTATCTCAGATTAAAAAGGAAGTAGATGTACCTTTGGTGGCCGATATCCATTTTAATCACCAATTGGCTCTGGAAGCTATAGAAGAGGGAGTGGATAAAGTAAGAATCAATCCAGGAAATATGGGAAAAGATAAGATAATAGAAATAGCTAAAAGAGCTAAGGAAAAAAGAATCCCTCTTCGTATCGGTGTAAACTCCGGAAGTTTAGAAAAAGACCTTCTGGAGAATAATCCAGCTTGGGAGAAAGTATCTCAGATTAGAGGGAAAGAACATCGCCGAATAATAGCTGAGGCTATGGTAAAAAGTGCCCTGCGTACAGTAAGGCTATTAGAGAAGGAAAATTTTCTAGATATTATTATCTCTCTCAAAGCCAGTAATGTCCTCACCACTATCCTTTCCTACCAGCTCATTTCAGATAGGATTCCTTACCCTCTCCATCTGGGGGTAACGGCTGCTGGTTCTTCCCCCCAGGGTATTATCAAATCATCTATAGGTATAGGAATGCTTCTTGCCCAAGGAATTGGAGATACTATCAGAGTCTCTTTAACTGGTGATCCTGTAGAGGAGATAAAAATAGGCTATGGGATTTTAGGAGCACTCGATTTATATAAAGATAAAGCTATCCTCATCTCCTGCCCTACTTGTGGAAGATGTCAGGTAGATTTAAAATCTATCGTCCAGAAGGTCCAACCCAGAGTGGAGAAGATTAAAACTCCTCTGACGATAGCAGTTATGGGTTGTGAAGTTAATGGTCCAGGAGAAGCAAGGCAGGCAGACATCGGCATAGCCTGCGCAAAAAAGGGAGGAGTGCTTTTTAAAAAAGGTAAAGTGGTTAAAAAGGTTAAGGAAAAGGATATAGTAAAAGCACTTTTAGAGGAAATAAAGAAGCAAGAAAGTAGAGAGAAGTAAGAAATAAGCTGTAAGTTTTTTTGTAAATACTCAGTGAACTACGTCATTGTGAGGGATGAAATCGTTGCGAGGCGCAGCCGAAGCAAACCAGTAGCTCCCTCGCTTTGCTCGGAACAGGCTCCGCAATCTCAGTTTTTTGGGATTGCCACATCGCTAACGCTTCTCGTAATGACATTAGAGCAATTTTATTTTAAAAACTCATTTTTAGAAGTCTACATAAAATGAAGCTAATTTTACTTTTTTTAAGTGCGGCCCTGGTAAATAATTTTGTCTTAAGGTATTTTCTGGGCATTTGTCCTTTTCTGGGAGTTACGGGAAAAATAAGAGCAGCTGTAACTATGGGCTTTGCCACTACCTTTGTTATGACCCTGACAGCGGCTATCATCTGGCTGGTCAATCACTTTATCCTGGTCCAGTTCAACCTTCCCTTTTTAGAGTATGTTGCTGCTATTTTGGTTATTGCCTCATTGGTTCAGCTAATAGAGATGTTTATTCGAAAGACCAGTCCTGTTCTCTATCGGGCCCTGGGAATTTATCTACCTCTTATTACTACTAATTGTTCTATTTTCTTTGTCGCTCTTTTTATACCCTTACGAAATTACGGTTTTATAGAAAGCATAATTTTTGGCTTTGGCGCAGGATTAGGATTCACCCTGGTTATGCTTATAATGGCTGGAATCAGGGAAGAGTTAGATTTTGCCGATATTCCTAAGTCCCTCCAGGGAGCATCCATCACTTTGATCACTGCTGGTCTATTAGCCCTGGCTTTTATGGGCTTTACTGGACTCATCAGCGTCTAAAAGGAAATCTCTATACTATGAATTTAATTTTAATTTCTACTCTAAGCATGGGAGGTTTGGCGGCTGCTTTTGCTCTTTTTTTATCCATTGCCCATAGAAAGCTCAAAGTAGAAGAAGACCCCCGGGTAGAAAAAATCCTGGAAATTCTGCCTGGTGCTAATTGTGGTGCATGTGGATATGCTAGCTGCCATGCTCTGGCAGAAGAAATCGCCAAAGGAAACGCTTCGGTCAACTCCTGTGTAGCAGGAGGAAATGATACTAGCCAGAAAATAGCAGAAATATTGGGAGTAGAGTCTGAGGTAATCCAGAACAAAATAGCCTTTCTTCGCTGTGGAGCTTCCCAGCTAGAAAGAAAGAAAAAAGCAGAGTATAAAGGAATTAAAAATTGCCAGGCGGCAGATATAATAGCCGGAGGAGAACTAATCTGTGCCTATGGCTGTCTTGGCTATGGCGATTGCCAGAGTGCTTGTCTCTTTGATGCTATCTCTATGAGGGACGGTCTGCCTCAAATAGACCTTGCCAGATGCACAGGGTGCGGAAATTGTGTTAAAGCTTGTCCGAGAGACTTAATTTCTCTTGAGGTTTTGGATGAGGAGCCTCATTATAGAGTGGTTTGTTCCTCCCTGGATAAAGGGAAAAAGGCTCGTACGGCCTGTGAAAAAGCCTGCACAGCTTGCGGTATATGTGCTAAGGTTTGTCCCTTTGATGCTTGTCATGTAATTGATAATCTGGCTGTAATTGACGAGAGAAACTGCCAGGGCTGTGGAATATGCGCCGAAAGATGCCCTACGGGAGCGATAAGATATAGCGGGTAGCGGTTTGATTTATCAAACATTGTAGCGTTTAGCGTATTAGTATATCGAGAAGAAAGGACATGAATCGTATTACCTATCTCGTTGTTCGTATCTCGTATCTAGTATGAAAAAGGGGACAGGCTACTTTTTTCCTTTCCCCTTTTTTCAATCGTTTTTATTTGCTTAGTCTTGTGAAAATAATTACAAGGTTAAAAACTCTCTCTCTCCTCAGGGGCACGAGATACGAATTTGACAGGGATAAGAGAAGTGGTAAAATTTAAAAAGCTTGTTTTGAAGGTATTTTTTGGAGAAAAAATTTATGAAAATTGCCTCACTTTAATTTTTTAGGATTTATTTCCTACGATGAAAAAATTCTGGAGGCAGATCTGGCCAATACCCCGCTCTTCGAGCTAAATACAGGACTGATGAAAGAAGTGGAAAAGATTGCCGGAGAAATAATGGTTTGAGGCTTTATCTAGAGTAAGGAAAAATACTATGGGAAAGAAAATAAAAATTTGGTACGACAGCGAAGGAGACTACTTGGAAGTAATCTTTGAGCGGAAAGCTGGTTACTTCAAAGAAACAGACAACGATGCTGTAATGGAAAAAGTTGATGGGGAAGGAAACATTATCGGGTTTTCCATCCTGAAAGTGAGCTCTCTGAAAAAAAAGAAGCCACTTTCTGTTGCTCTTTAATGAAATGCCATGTCGTCCTTAATCCCCAAGGAGTAAGATATAGGAGAAACTGCGGTGAAGAATACTAATGATGTTTTCAAAGAATTTAGAGCGAAAGTTGAGAAACTCTATGGCAAAAGGCTAAAAAATATGAGACTGTAGCAATACTGGAATTGATAAAAAAGGATAAATGGACGCAAAAATAATGGATAAAGTCAACAAAATAATTGATAAATACAAAGGAAAGAAAAGTGCTTTAATTGGTATTTTACAGGACATTCAGACAGAATATAATTATCTACCCAAGGAGGCTCTAATCCATTTGAGTAAAAGTCTGGATGTTTCCTTAATTCGAATTTACGGCATTGCCACCTTTTACAAATCCTTTAGTTTAAAGCCAAGAGGCAAGCATCTTATCAGTGTCTGTTTGGGTACGGCCTGCCATGTGCGAGGAGCAGTAAGAGTTCTGGAGAAGGTAGAAAGAAGTTTAAATATCAAACCTGGCCAGACAACTAAGAATTTGATGTTTACTCTGGAAACGGTTAACTGTCTGGGAGCATGTGCTCTGGGACCTTTAATGGTAGTGGATGGAAAATATTTTGGCAAAATGGCCTCGGCTAAAGTGGATAAGATTTTAAAGGCTTACAAAGACAATGAAGAAAATTTGAGGGGAAAAAGGGGGCAGGCTACTTTTTAGGTCCCCTTTTTTGAAATGATATCTGAGTTATCATATGCTTTAAACTTAAAATAACATTGAACCAGTTAAATTTCATTGGCCTGGTAACTATCTCTATTTTATTTTTTTTGATTGCTTTGATAATTGCCTCAGGCGCCTTTTCTGCATCAATGAGAGAATAAGTCAACCCAAACTGGTGAAGGTGATGGGCATCGGAAACTCCTAAGAGAGGAAGATTATATTTCCTCGCTTTTCTTTCTGCTTTTTTATTAAAGTTGATTCTTTTAAAGTAGAAATGAGTGTATTCTATTGCATTGAAAATATGGATATATTGGTCAAGTTTCGCTTTTAGGGAGGCAAACATAGGAAAATAGGGATGAGGTGCTATTATCAAACTATTCTCATTCTTATAGTATTCGAGCTCTTCCACGGTCCTAATCTCTTTCTCTACATTATTAACATTGAGCAGGATAACATGTTTTCCCTCTATCTTTAGCTCTATTCCAGGAATGAGAAGAATTCCCTTATCTGAAGCATATTTCTTTAAATAATCATCATAAGTAATCAGATTGTGATTGGTAATAGCTAATACATCAAATTTCTGGCGCCAAGCCTCGTCAATTAACTCTTTAGCCGTATACTCAATCTTATCCTCAGGATCCTCTCCAGTATGTATATGCAAATCAGCTTTTAATTTTTTAGAAGATTTCATTTCTTTTAATCCTATAATTTATCTAAATTTTGTCCAATTAATATCCCTGACCCTAAGTCTTATTTGTTACAAATACCACATCATATTCATCTATTTTATCAAAATAAAGGTGTTAAGGCAAAGGCACGCGTTAAGTCACCTAAATGTAACCGAAGCTGGATGTTGCTTTTAAGGAGAATTGTGTTAAAATAATAAAAAATTACAATACAGATGAACTGGAGGAAAGACACTGTGTTTGGCCAACGAATCTCAGCATATCCTCATAATAAATATACAGAGAATTTCTTGCGGGCAGTCCAGTTCAGCTATCCTGAATGGATTCCCTGTGTAGTAAGCATTATGCCAGCCACCTGGATAAAGCATGGAGAAGAAGTAGAAAAAATAGTCCTTAAACACCCAAAACTTTTCCCTCATTATAAAAAAGGTGATTTTAGGAAAATGAAGCTCTCTCCAGCTTACCAAAAAGGTAGATGGAAGGATAGCTGGGGTATAGTGTGGAAAAATATTGAAGAGGGTTTAGATTCTGCACCGGTTGAAAAAGAAGCACCTCTAAGAGACTGGAAAAATTTAAAAAATTACAAAGCACCTTCTCCTCTCCTCCTTGACTGGTTTGGAGAAAAAATTAACTGGGAGGAAAGAAAAAAACAGCTTGAGGAGGCTAAAAAAGAAGGAAATTTAGCCAGCGGAGCCTTAACTCATGGATTTATGTATATGTGGCTTTATTATTTACGAGGATTTAACAATTTTATGATGGATATAGCCACCGAAGAGCCTAGATTAAACGAGGTAATTGAAATGGTCTTAAACTATAATCTTAAGCTAGTAAATAAATGGATAGAGATTGGAGCTGAAATTATCTATTTTGGGGACGACTTAGGACTTCAGAAATCTTTACCTATTAACCCTTCTCACTGGCGAAGATATCTTAAGCCCTGTTATGCCAAAATATTTGGTTCTTGCCGAGAGAAAGGAATATATGTTTATTTGCACTCTGATGGGCATATCTTAGAAATCATAGATGACCTTGTTGAATGTGGAGTGAATATCATTAATCCCCAGATTAGAGCCAACGGCCTGGAAAGATTAGAAAAAGTTGCCAAAGGAAAGGTTTGTATTCATCTTGATCTTGACCGTCAGCTTTTTCCTTTTGCCAGTCGGCAGGAACTCGAAAACCATATTTGGAAGGCGACGAAGATGCTGGGATTGAAAAAAGGCGGACTAATGCTTTATGCTGAATGTGAACCCGATGTGCCTTTAGAGAACATTGAGACAATTTGTCAGGTTTTTGAAGAGGTAGGCAGTGATATCCTCCCTATCATAGACTAACCTTGCTCATTCGAAGCTCGTGGCTTCCGTCCTTAGACTCTGCGTCAAGCTGCTCCTTGGTAGCTTTCCAGATATTGGTAAATACAACACCATCCCTTGATTCAGCAATACGGCACTTCCCACCACGACCCTTACCAAGGGGATGGCGGATACGGTAGTAGAGATAAAACTTCTTCTCATCGGCATCAAAAATAACATTATGGCCACCAACCCAATAACCGTATCCCTTTCCCTCAGGCTGAAAAACTGTCTTTCCCTTTTCAGGATCAAACTTTGGAGGGATCCCAAAATAACGTTGTTTCCTAGACTGAATCTGTTGATTTGTCATCATACATCCCCCTTCCTTTCAGGTCTAATTCTCATCTTTATTCCTCCATTTCAATCCCTCATCTAACATAGTAAGATAATTTTGAAGGGGAATATAATTTGCCACGGTATTGCCTGAACCTAAAGCATATCTAGCCGGCATGCATTCCCCTAAGGTATCTCGTACATACTTCCTTAATCCTCTCTCATCCATTCTTCCAAGTTTATCCATGTCTATTCCTCCCAGGGCAGCAACTCTGTGGCCATATTTTTTCATGAACTTGCCCACAGGAATAATTACATCCTGGAAAGAATGAAATGCATCTATTTTTACATCTTCAATTAAATCTTCCATAACCTCTGAAACATTACCGCAGCAGTGATACCAATACATCTTTCCTTGTTCATGAG
>JAUWRC010000082.1 GCA_030610745.1 Clostridia bacterium | reverse complement strand
CCCATGATGAATGTTTTGAATGGGGGGAAACACGCTGATAATAATGTAGACCTGCAAGAATTTATGATTATGCCCATAGGGGCTTCCAGTTTTGAAGAGGCTCTTCGTATGGCTTGTGAGACCTTCCACTATCTAAAGATGGTTTTGAAGGAAAAGGGTTACGCTACAGCAGTGGGAGATGAAGGGGGCTTTGCTCCCAATCTTTCCTCTAATAGAGAGGCTCTGGAAGTAATTATGGAGGCTATAGCCAGAGCAGGATATAAAGAAGGAGAAGATATAGCCCTAGCTCTGGATCCTGCTGCTTCCAGTTTTTATGATGAGGGAACCTACATCTTAAAAGCTGAAAAGAGCCCAAAGAAAGATTCCCAACAGATGGTCCAGTTCTACGAGAATCTGGTGGCTGATTTTCCCATTTTTTCTATAGAAGATGGATTAGCAGAAGACGACTGGGAGGGTTGGAAATTATTAACCCAGAAACTGGGAGGGAAGATTCAGTTAGTAGGAGATGACCTTTTTGTTACTAATACTCACCGTTTCAAAAAAGGAATAGATATGGGAGTGGCTAATTCTATTCTTATCAAACTAAATCAGATTGGCACCCTCACCGAAACTATCCAGGCTATTAAGATGGCTAAAAAATATGGTTATACAGCAGTTGTCTCTCATAGGTCAGGGGAGACTGAAGATACTACTATCTCTGATTTGGTTGTGGGGATGGGAACAGGCCAGATTAAGACGGGCTCCTGCTGCCGAAGTGAGCGGATAGCCAAATATAATCAGCTTTTAAGAATAGAGGAAGAATTGGGGAGTGAAGCTGTGTACGCTGGCAGGGATGCATTGAAATGTACAAAATTACTCTAATTCCAGGGGATGGGATTGGTCCTGAGATAACCCGGGCAGCGCTGCGCTGCCTGGAAGCTACCGGAGTAGAGATTGAATGGGAAGTTGTAGAAGCAGGGCTCTCGACTATGGAAAAGTATAATACTCCCCTTCCTCCTTCGGTGATTGACTCCATAAAGAGAAATAAAGTAGCCTGGAAAGGTCCCATTACCACACCGGTAGGGGAAGGCTTTCGCAGTGTAAATGTAGCTTTGAGAAAAGCTCTGGATTTATATATCTGCCTTCGGCCTTATAAATACTATCCTGGAGTTAGAACTAACTTCCAGAATGTAGATATAGTGGTAATACGAGAAAATACAGAGGATTTATATGCGGGGATTGAGTTCGAGGAAGGCAGGAAAAAGACAAAAGAGCTCATCAATTTTATCCATAGGTTGGAAGGCACAAAAATAAAAGAGGATTCAGGAATTAGCATTAAGCCTATCTCTATCTCTGCTTCTAGGAGAATAGTAGAAGCTGCTTTCAGATATGCTCTTAAGAATGATAGGAGAAAGGTGACCGCTGTCCACAAAGCAAATATTATGAAGTTTAGCGATGGGCTATTCTTGAAGGCAGCCAGGAAAATAGCTCGTAGGTATGAGGGAAAAGTGGAGTTTGAGGAAAGGTTAATTGATAATATGTGTATGCAGCTAGTTCAAAAACCTGAAAACTATGATGTTCTGGTGCTGCCCAATCTTTATGGGGATATTATTTCTGATTTGTGTGCAGGTCTGGTAGGAGGGCTGGGGATAGCCCCGGGAGCAAATATAGGGGATGAATATGCTATCTTTGAGCCCACCCACGGCAGTGCTCCTAAATATAAGGGAATGAACAAAGTTAATCCTACAGGGATGATTCTTTCTGGAGTGATGATGCTTAAGTTTTTAGGAGAAAAAGAGGCTGCCAATAGACTGGAGAGAGCAGTAGCCAGAGTGATTGAGGAAGGAAAGAAGGTTACCTACGACTTAAAGCCTACCTTTAATGACCCTACTGCTGTAGGGACAAAGGAGATGGCTGAAGCTATTATAGAGAAAATAAGGTAGCGGTTTGATGAATCAAACCGCTGCATGTGCGTATTAGGTGTAAATCGTATCGCTACTTTCCCTTACTCCTGATTCCTTGATTTTTTGCCTTTCTGAACTTGCATTTTTCTTCATTTATGTTAGAATAGTAGCGGAAATAGTTAGTGCGATAAATCGCACCGCTACAAAGGGGAGAATAAAAAATATGAATGATCAAAAACCTAAGGGTCCTTTGCCACCCAAAAAACCTAAGCAACCTTCAAAGAAGAATAAATTCAACAGAAACCTTTTTCTTCTTCTTATAATATTCTTGATTGTGATTTCTCTCTTTAATTTCATCCGTCTTGGATCTGGGATAGAGCAGACCGAACTTTCCTACACTCAATTTCTAAGCCTGGTGGAGAGAGGTCAGGTTGATAAGGTTATCATAAAGGGTCACTACATAAGTGGAAAACTTGGTGAAGGAGTCCAGTTTCGCACATATGCTCCCGAGGACCCTGAGTTAATTAAGACTCTGCGGGAAAAGGGAGTGGAGATTGAAGCTTATCCAGAAGGCTCTTCCTGGTTAGTTAGCCTTTTGGGAGGGGTTTTGCCTATTTTGATATTTGTAGGAATCTGGATCTATATTGTTAGACAGATGCGGATTACCGGAAATAGAGCCCTTTCTTTTGGCAAAAGTAAAGGTAAAATGACTTCCAAAGACGCAGTCAAAGTTACCTTTAAGGATGTAGCCGGGGCAGAGGAAGCTAAGGAGGAACTCCAGGAGGTAATTGAGTTTTTAAAGCATCCTCAGAAGTTTCAAAGACTGGGAGCGAAGATTCCCAAAGGAATACTCTTAGTCGGTCCTCCCGGATGTGGAAAAACTCTTCTAGCAAGAGCTGTAGCTGGAGAAGCTGGCGTTCCTTTTTTTAATATGAGTGGTTCGGACTTTGTGGAGATGTTTGTAGGAGTGGGAGCTTCAAGAGTGCGCGATCTCTTTGAACAGGGGAGAAAAAATGCTCCTTCTATTATTTTTATTGATGAGCTGGATGCTGTAGGCAGGCAGAGATTTGCTGGTATTGGAGGAGGGCATGACGAAAAAGAACAGACCTTAAATCAATTGCTCGTAGAACTGGATGGTTTCAGCCCTCGTAAAGGGGTAATAATTATGGCAGCTACTAACCGCCCTGACGTTTTAGACATAGCTCTTCTTAGACCAGGAAGGTTTGATCGCCGAATCACTGTTAACGTTCCTGATATAAAGGAAAGAGAGGCTATCATAGCTCTTTATATGAGAAACAAACCTATAGTTAAGGAAGTGGACATTAAGGTTTTAGCACGAAGAACCCCTGGTTTTGTGGGTTCAGATATAGAGAATTTGGTCAATGAAGCCTCTTTGCTGGCTGCCCGCAGGAATAGGAACAATATTAGCATGGAGGAGTTCGAGGAGGCTATTGATAGAGTAATTGCGGGACCAGAGAAGAAGTCAAGGATTATGCGGGAAAAGGAAAAGAAAATCATCGCCTATCACGAGAGTGGTCATACCCTGGTAGGGAATCTTCTTCCTCACGCTGATCCCATTCATAAAGTATCTATTATTCCTCGGGGTTCTGTAGCTCTGGGATATACTCTGCAACTACCTTTGGAAGATAGGTATCTGGCTACTAAGTCGGAACTACTAGATAAATTGAGTGTTCTTTTAGCTGGACGAGCTAGCGAGGAGCTTATATTTAAAGAAGCAAGCACAGGGGCTCAGAATGACCTTGAACAGGCTACTCACATAGCAAGAAAGATGATTTGTGATTATGGAATGAGTGAGAAATTAGGTCCGGTCGCTTTAGGCAAGGGAAATGGTGAAGTCTTTCTCGGTCGGGACTTTCTCAAAGAAAAAAACTACAGCGAGGAATTAGCTTTTGACATTGATAAAGAGATTTTTTGCATAATCAAAAAGGCCTATGAGAGGGCCCTTGCAATTTTAAGAAAGCATAAAGGCAAACTGATACGCTTGGCTGAGCTTTTAGAAAAAAAAGAGATTTTGGAAAAAGATGATATAGAGAAAATTTTGGGTAAAAAGATAACAGAAGAGAGTGCGGCAAGAGGGAGTGCGGTAAATAAGAAGGCAAAGGGCAATAAAAGAAAGCTAGTTTCCAAAAAGGCAAATGGACATAAATCCTCGAATTCTCAGCCTAAGAAATGAAAGGGGTGTTAAGGGACAGTTAAGAAAAATCGGGGTTAGCCGAGAAGGCGAAAAGATTCTTTCCCAGAAGACCCACCTTTATCTTATCAAGTTAGAAGGAATTTCCTCCCAGGCAGCTAATCTTTTAAAACAAGAGATGCTTTCGGTTTCGGGGGATGTAGCCGTTAAGAAAGAGGTAGTGGCTTTCACTACTTCAAAGAGCGATGTTCTACTTATAGGAACACAGGCACAGTATAAAAGAATTTTTCCTCGACTAAGGTGCCAGCCATTTAATCTGTCTATCCTTTCGCATAAAATAGAAGAGGCTCTCAAAAATTTTAAACGAGAGAACTTCATTCTTTCCTTTAAAAATAGCTCGTTAGATTTAACAAAAAAAGTAGCCATAATGGGGATATTAAATCTCACTCCGGATTCTTTTTATGATGGAGGCAAATACACTCAAGAAAAGAAAGCTCTAAGGCGAGTGGAAGAAATGATTTCTCAGGGAGCCGATATAATAGATGTGGGAGGAGAATCCACTCGGCCAGGAGCAAAAAGGGTAGCTCCTGGAGAGGAGATAAGAAGGGTTATTCGGGTTATAGAGAAGATAAAGGAGGTCTTCCAGGTTCCTGTTTCCATTGATACCTATAAAACACAGGTAGCTAAAGAGGCTATAGAAGCAGGGGCGGATATGGTTAATGATATAAGTGGACTAAGATTCGATGAAAAACTACCTGGGGTGATAGCTAAATGCAAAGTGCCTTTGGTAGTGATGCATATAAAAGGGACTCCAGGAGATATGCAGGATAATCCTCACTATGACTCATTGATGGGGGAGATTATCTCTTACCTGGCCCAGAGCATAAGGAGAGCTGAGCAGGCAGGAGTTGATAGAGAAAAGCTCATTATTGATCCAGGGATTGGTTTTGGTAAGACCACCGAACACAACTTAGAAATTATAAATAGGTTAAGTGAGCTGAAGAGTCTGGGTAGACCGATTTTAATTGGTATTTCCCGTAAGTCCTTTATCGGTAATGTTTTAAATCTTCCTCTGGAGGAGCGTTTGGAAGGAAGTCTAGCTGCTGTGAGTTTAGCTGTTAGCCAGGGGGCGAGGATAATAAGAACCCACGATGTAAAAGAGACCCGCCGGGCAGTGGATTTAATCGGGGCCATTATAAACAGTGAATAGTCGTTAGTGAATAGTATCTCGTTGTTGTTCGTCCGAAAGTCTTTTTACTAAATACTAACGACTAGTATTAGGGTGAGGGGGCACGAACAACGAACAACGAACAACGAACAACGAGTTATATCTTAGGCATAGATCCGGGAACAGCCTCTACTGGATATGGAATTCTTACCATTGAAAGAGACCCTCAGGTTATAGAATATGGCTGTATCCATACTTCTTCCAAGGAAGAAATGCCCGAGCGTTTAAAGATTATCTACCAGAAGGTGGGTGATATTATTGAGAAATACCATCCGCAAGAGGCAGCCATTGAGCAAATTTACTTTAGTAAAAATGCTAAAACTGTTTTTTCCGTGGGACAGGCACGGGGAGTAATTATACTAGCTGCCTCAATTAAAGGGATTAAAGTCTTCGATTATACCCCGCTCGAGATAAAACAGGCTGTCACCGGTTATGGGTGGGCAAAAAAGCATCAGGTTCAGCATATGATCAAGGATCTACTCCATCTTGACCGCATTCCCTCCCCGGACGATGCAGCAGATGCTCTGGCTGTCGCCCTCTGTCATTATTATTCCAGAAGACTGATGAGGGAAGAGTAGAAATACTTCGGCACGATCGCTATTTTCGATTCTCGTATATCGTATTATGTGATGCGTATTACGTATTTCCTCTCCCCTGGGGGGAGAGGATTAAGGTGAGGGGGTAAAAATAGGTTGGAATTATATTTTCCTTCGAGAAATTCCCCCTCCTTGTCCCTTGCCGGCAGCTCTTGGCTGGGGGAGATGGTGTAGTCTTCTTTTCTTAATATCTTTTTTTCTGTTAAGTTTTCTTATGGGAAATCGACTCTTATAACCTTTGTAAGCCATAATAGACCTCCTCCCCTACACTGCTTATTTATATTTTTCCTATAGGCATTATGCATAGAGGTTGTTCGTTATCTTTCATATTTATAATCTTTTTCATTTCCAGAGGGTTTGGACCTAAGTCTTTTGCAACGTGTTAGCCGTCTGTTGCAGGCAGTTTTTAAAAGAACCGCCATTTTTTCCTTAAGGTATTGCTACTTCTTTTTCTTTTATAAGACTGGAAAGAGAATTGAGTATGAAGTCTTTTGCATCGAGTATTTCAAGAAGAACTGGTTCTCCATCTTTAGAAAAATGAATAATCATCTGCTCTTCTTCTTCTGCATAATCTATCTTTTTATCTGAAAGTTCAAGGAGAAGGGCATCTACATCTTTACTATATTTGATCTTTCTCATATCGGGACCTCCTTCCCGGATAAACGGTTACAACATAAATTTTGTCAGGCAATATTTCGTAAATAACTCTGAGAACATGAATTTCGTCGAAACCTTTTTGGGCAATTAGCCTTTCTTTGTAGCCTTCATCTATTTTATCAGGTGTTCTGACAACATTTTCAACAATTTCTTTTGACACATCTACGAGACAACAGCAAAAAGATTAAAGGCTTTTACTGATCCAGAGTTTGCCAGCAAGCTGGAAAAAAAATTTTGAAAAGGCCAACCAGCCAGAGCTACACAATCCTCATCACATTTTAGCTTACTCGCCGACCGTTGCGGGTTTGTAATTCTTATTACTTAACACTCTTTTGCCAGTATTTACTTCTTACCGCCCTCAAAACATGGAGTTCGTACATCATACTATCCTTAGGAAATTCCTCTTTTACTTCCTTTTCGATCTTCTTCAAAGTA
>JAUWRC010000085.1 GCA_030610745.1 Clostridia bacterium | reverse complement strand
GCAAAGGTAATTCATTATGGTGGACAGAGTATAAGAAAAGCAAATTTTAGCTGGAGAAGATGTTTTTTAGAAAGTAAATACAGATTTTTTAGAAAGAGATACTCAAAGGTTCCACCTCTCGTTTTGAAAACTATCTTGATTGGATGCAGCCTCCTACAACCTATAATCATACTCGCCGTTCTCTATGGAATCTGGAAACTGGTAATGTATGGAGTATATATCTTTTTTTAGGCAGCTAGATTTTTCACTTAAGGTAGTGAGATATTAGAGTAAGAAGTTTTTAAACTAGCTCATCTGTTCAATCATAGGAATGTAGTCCGAGTTTTATCATGAAAAAAAATTACAGTTTGGTTTGGATGTATTATATGTATTAATGTATCTTTCATTACTTTTGAAGATTTCAGTTTTATATTTTAGCAAGGAATTTAAATGGCCGTGCTATAAGGTGGCGCTATGACAGATATAAGCGTTGTAATACCGACCGTGAACAGGGAAAAGATCCTGAGAAGAGTAATCGAAGGATTGATAAAACAGACTTATCCCGCCGACAGGTTTGAAGTTGTTATTGTTGACGATAATTCGACTGACGGCACTCAAGATACCGTGAAAGAATTGCGGCAGATCCATAATAATATCAGGTATATCAAGCAGCTCCCCGGCAAAAAAGGGCCGGCAGCGGCAAACAATCTTGGCATAAAAAATGCTGCCGGAGATTTCATTTTTTTTATAAATGATGACGTTATTCCGGACATGCACATGCTGGAAGAGCATATGAAGTACCACAACAAATATCAAAATATCACCGTCCAGGGAAAAGTTATAAACACGTCAAGCCTTGAGGAGCTCGGCAAAAGGCATGACGGCTATTCAGGAGGATACGGCAAATTGTCTTTCGGCTATTTTACGACATGGAACTGTTCCATTAGAAAAGAGTTACTAATAAAAGCCGGCATGTTTGACGAGGATTTTATAAATCTCTGCTGGGAAGACGTTGAGCTCGGGCTGAGGCTCAGAAAGCTGGGAATCCGTCAGAAATACAACGGGAAAGCTTTTGGATACCACTATCGAAGTGAGTTTTCGATGAAGCAGCTTGGCAGGGTGAGGGAAAAATCAATCAATATGGGCAAAAATGCGATGATATACTACAAAAAGCATCCGAATCTGGAGGTTAAAATATCAACGCAGTCATTTTGGCTGCCGTATACCCTGCACGGCATTATCAAATTCGCTATCTATATTGCGGGAAAAGAAAGACTAGTAGACTGGCTGAACAGCCTTGAAAAAAAAGGCAGAAAAAGGCTCCTCGGATTTTTCATAGACCTTTCTGGCTGGTACTGGTATATCACAGGAGTCAAGGCCGCAAAAGCCGCTTTATAACCTCGAACTTTACCGTTGATCGGCAAATCCGACACTTCTAGTTAAAATTAAATCAAGAAAGGTATCGAAGCTGGGTAATTCAAATTTGCAACTCATGACATTGATACCACGTTACTTCATAATACTTATTCATGGGTTATACTGGCAGTAAACAATAAATAACAAGATTACGTCACCTAACAGGAAAAAAAGGAGGTAGGCTACCTTTATAGTGAATCAAAACCGTTGCCGTAACCCGTATTGCACTGTGCATCTTAAAGCCTTTTTACTAAAATGTTATATTTAACATGTAGGTTATAAAGAGCGTTTTTCTCTTGCGAGCATCCAGTATCGGCTCACAGGTCACGACTATATATGCTAAGCTAAATACAAGCAACAAGCAGCGAATTTGAAAGAAGAAACTATTGGAAAAGCGGAAACTGATAAATAGACTAACTGCAAGTGGACTGCTCCTCATCATTTTTTTTATTGCCCGCTATAAGGGAATGATATATGGGAGTGAGCTGCTTTCTTTTATTATTCTCACCTCCGCGGTTATTATTATCCTCTATGAGAGAATGGTATATAGCGGACTACTTCTCATTGCTTTTTTTATCCCTCTTTGTGAGGCAATGATATATGTGGGTATGTTACTGGTTCTTATAGGTTGGATCTATAAGCTAGCGAGGAAAAAGTCAAAAGGTGTTCTTAGAACTCCTTTAGATCTTCCCATAATTATTTTTGTTATTATAGGATTTATTTCTATCTTCAATTCTTCTTTTCTAAAACAAAGTTTAACAGTCACACCAGGGTTTATTGCAGGCATCCTTTTTGGCTACTATCTAGTCTTCAGTAATATAACTGATAAGAAATTTCTGAAAAAATTTGTCTTGGTTATGGTCCTGGGTGGAACTACAACTGCTTGTATTGGCATCTTTCAATATCTGATTTGGGGGACAGAACGAACCAGCGCTACTTTAGCCAATCCCAATGTTCTAGCTAGTTATCTTGCTATGATGATACCCATTGTTTTTTCCCTTTTACTTTACGAGTCCAAAAAAAGCAAAAAAAAATTATTATTGACATTTTCTTTTATAACTATGGTTATATGTTTAGTTTTTACACATTCTCGAGCTGGCTGGCTAGCCCTGGTCGGAGCCATGAGTTTTTTATTGTTAATAGAAAAGAAAAAAAGGCTTGCCGTCGGTCTAACTTTAGTTATTGTAGTGGCCGCTTCTCTTCTTATACCCTCAGTCAATGCACGGCTTCGCACTATCTTTGATTTGATAGTCAACAAAGAAAGAATATATGGAGCAAAGAGTGCACTTCAAATGATTAAAGATTATCCTTTAACAGGTATCGGAGTGAACACTTTTTACCATGTTTATCCCCAATATCAATTACCAGAAGCAAGGGAACACCTTGTACATGCTCATAATATTTTTCTTCAGATTGGAGCTGAAATAGGCCTGTTTGGGTTAGTAACCCTTCTCTGGCTATTAATAAGGGTATTTAAAATAGGCTGGGAGACTTTGAGGAGAACAAAGAATAATTATTTACAGGCTCTCACCACTGGATTACTGGCAAGCTTAATAGCTTTCTTGATAGACCAAGAATTTGATTCCACATGGTGGCTAGAAAGGCTTTTCATCTTCTTTTGGGTTCTACTTGCTGTTCTTCTGGCTGCAAGAAACATAACTTTAGAGAATAGGAATGTTTAACATTTTATTTGTTTCACACGAAGCGGTCTTAACGGGTGCACCTATAAACCTATACAGGCTAATTATGTGTTTAAATAGAAATAAATTTAATCCCTTCTTCTTCTCTCCCCTTCCAGGTCCGATTATAGAAAAATTGGCTAAAGAAAAGATTGAGACTCTCTGCTTTCAAAGAAATTTAACTTATAAGTTATCTAAGTTTATTAAAAAGAAAAAGATTGATCTTGTTCATGTAAATACGAAGATAGCTACTTATGGAGCTTTTGCTGGCAAATTAAGAAAAACAAAGGTTTTATGGCATATCCACGAAGACTTATCAGAAGGAATAGGGAATAGATTTTTGATAAAGATTATTAATAAAATGTCTGACAAAATTGTGGTGGTTTCTCGCAAGCGTGCAGAACCTTTTATCTCACAAGGGGTTACTAAGATAGAGATGATATACAACGGCGTAGATTTACAGGAATTTAATTCAGACATCGATGGAGAAGGAGTAAGGAGGGAATTTAATATCGATGCTTCTACGCCTTTATTGGGTATAATTGCTACAATTGAGCCAGGAAAGGGGCACCATACTTTGATAAGAAGTTTGAAAGAGATTATAAAGATAATTCCCAATTTAAGAGTTTTAATAGTTGGTAAAGCTTCACCGTTTTCTAAAAAATATCTAAAGAAAATAAAAGTATTAATTCAGAATTTGAAGCTTAGCCATGCAGTAAGATTTACTGGTTCTAGAGAAGATATCCCCGATATTATCCAAGCTCTGGATTTACTTATACTTCCTTCTTTAAACGAGTCTTTCGGCACAGTCCTCATCGAGGCAATGGCTCTGAGAAAACCTGTGGTGGCTACTGAAGTAGGTGGAGTCCCAGAGGTGGTAGAAAAAGATGTAACTGGTCTATTAGTTCCCCCAGAAAATCCTAGCGCCTTAGCAAAGGCCATTATTTTTCTATTAAAAAATCCTCTTAAAGCATCAGAGATGGGAAAGAAAGGTCGAGAACGGGTGGAGAAATATTTTACCCTTCATCAACATGTGAAAAGAATAGAGGAAATTTATGAGGAACTTTTAATGGAAAATCATCTTGATCTAAATTGATGCTTATATAACCTGGCGTATACTCCCCCTCTGGATAGAAGATCTTGATGAGAGCCAACTTCCTCGATTTTTCTCTCATTGAGTACCACAATCTGGTCTGCATTCTGAATGGTGGATAGCCGATGAGCAATAGTAATAGTGCTTCTATCATGCATCAACCGCTCCACAGCCTGTTGGATTAGTAACTCGGCCTGGGCGTCCACAGCAGAGGTAGCCTCATCGAAGATAAGTATAGGAGGATCTTTTAAAATGGCTCTGGCAATGGCGATACGCTGCCTTTCTCCTCCTGAGAGTTTTAGCCCTCGCTCACCCACTTGCGTCTCATATCCAGATGGTTGCTCTATAATAAAGTCATGGGCATTAGCCTTCTTGGCCGCCATAATAATTTCCTCATCAGAAGCTTCTGCTTTACCATAGGCAATATTATCCCTAATACTCCCATTAAAAAGAATAGCTTCCTGGCCTACAATACTTATTTGCTTTCTAAGACTGGCTAATTTTATTTTTTTAATATTATGTCCATCTATAGTGATAGTTCCTGATAGAGGATCATAAAACCGAGGAATAAGACTGACCAAACTGGTTTTCCCAGCACCACTCGGGCCCACTAAAGCTATCCTTTCGCCGGGCCTCACTTCTAAATTGATCCCTTCTAAGACTAATTCTTTCTCGTTGTAACCAAAGTAAACATCTTTAAACCGCACATAACCTTTTACCCGCGGTATCTCCCCTGCTCCAGGTATTTCTTTTATCTCAGGTTGAATATCTAAAACCTCAAAAATTCTCTCGGCAGAAGCTAAACCTTGTTGGTAAACGCCAAAAGCTTGACTTATTTGAGTTAAAGGATAAATTGCCATAGCAATATACCCCAAAAAAGTAATTAGCTCCCCGGTAGTCAACACTCCTCCTACCACCTCTCTACCTCCGTACCAGAGGATACCGGTCAACCCCATAAGAGTTAACATTTCCATAACTGGTGTAAGAGCAGCGATAAGACGAGTCCTCTTAATTGACAATTGAAGAGTTCTCATGGTCTCATCTTTAAACCTTTTAATTTCCCGTTTCTCCCCACCAAAGGATTTTATTATCTCAATTCCCCCTATCGTTTCCTGCAGGATTGAAGAAATATTGGCTATTTTAGCCTGGATTGAGCTGCTAAATCCCCTTATCCACAAACCAAATTTGTTAGCCGTAAATATAAGGATGGGACCAATGGCTAAAGCAAAAAGGGAGAGACGCCAATGGATATAGAAGATTAAACCGAGAATACCTATTAACATAAGACAGTTGGCCACAAAACTAACCGCAGTATTAATTAGGGCGTTTTGGAGCTGATCCACATCGTTTATGACTCGGGATACAATTTCCCCTGTGCGTTTCCTTCGGTAAAAGTTCAAAGAAAGACTTTGTAGATGCTCATAAGCTTGATTGCGCATATCGGTGATTACCCTAAAGCCAACGAGAGCCATTAAATAATTCTGTCCATAAGAAAATAGACCCTTTAAGGCAGCCAATATCACTATACTTAGAGCAATTAAACTTAATAGCTTAATGCTTTTTTCTCCCAGAATAACCGAATCAATCAAATTTCTCCCAACGATCCAGGGGATGGCCAAAGTAGTCAAAGTGGTAAATACTATACAAACTACAGCTAATATTAAAAGAACTCGATATGGCCGGAAATAACCTAGCAAACGGTGCGGTATACTCATACCTTCATCTCCTCGAGAATAACTGTAGCTACTTTGTCGGCGGCTCCTTCTGTTGTGTCTATATTTCTTAGCTCTTCTTTCATTTTCCTAAGTCGCCCGGGGTTTCTTAACAGCTCTGTGACCTCTTTAGCTGCATCAGCCGGCTCAATCACTCCCATTATTTCCGGTACAATCTGTCTGCCTGCTCTTATATTGGGTATAGCTGTAAATTTGATACGTCGGCTATAGCCTCTCACTACCCTTTTCTTAATAAAAGAACCAAAGAATGGCAATCTACCCACTAATCCTACCAAGCCATCTAAAGGTATTGCCTCCGGCTTATTCAAGGGAATGGTCACTACCATAGGGGTTCCCAGATAGGTGGATTCCAGTGTGTTAGTTCCAGGAATAGTCATAATCAGATGAGAGATATTCATAGCTTCGTATCGCTTTTCCTCTACTAACAAAACCTTCAAGCCAGATTCAGTGACTAATTTCCAGTGACCATTTTCTTTTTGGAGTTTAGCCCTTACTTCTGGGAATGCTTTGTTCTCACTTCTAATAGTCAATTCTTCTCTGGAAATAAAAGGAGAAAGAATGAAAAGAAACTGACTCGAGGAGAACTCCTCTTTAATCAATTCAGCTGCTCTTAAGAAAAAAGGAGCCATATATCTTACCTCCTCGGACCTGCTTCCAGGAAGAAGGGAAATGATGAAGTGCTCAGAATCAAGC
>JAUWRC010000029.1 GCA_030610745.1 Clostridia bacterium | reverse complement strand
TCATTACCATATTTTTCCCTCAAAAAATATGGTAGATCATGAGGACGAACTTCTAAATCTTTCGGCCCTTCATGGTTACCTCTCAGGAGAATAATTTTTTCTCTGAACGCACTTTTAAGGGTTAAGATAAGATAATAGACTTCGGGAGATTCCTCTCCTCTGTCTCCATAATCCCCCAGAAAAACTAGATATAGTGCTTCCTTGTCCCTTTTTTCTATAAAGTTACTCTCTTCCAGAATAAAAATTAAACTCTGTAAATCCCCATGTAAATCTCCTACTACCAGGACTTTACCTTTCCCTGGAAGATGAACCAGGCCTCCTTCAATTATCTGTTCACCTATCTTTTTTTGGGCTCTTTCCTTTGTCAAAATAGCAGTGACTTTTTCGACAAGAGTAGAAAACTCTCTTCCTCCCGAGCTAGAAGCCTTTCTAACTAATTCTCTTAAATTTAGTTCATAGTTCATAGTTCGTTGTTCATCGACCTGCTAACCCAGCGTTCGGCATTCGGGGGTGTCATTGCGAGCGAGGTGTAGCCGAGTGTGGCAATCTCATTGGAATTGCTTCGTTGCGAACCGATAACCGCTTGTTTCTTACCGCTTACAGTTTACAGTTAGAAAAACTATACGCTAAACGCTGTACGCTATAAAAATTTAATTACCTCATCCCATGGTTTTCTCCACTTAAGTTCTGGTGAAATAGCTGGATAACCTGGTGGAGTTAAAGCTACTGGCTGGTCTTTGTATTTTCTAATACTTCGCCTTTTCTTTATCACCTCATAAAAATCTATCCTGGTCTCCTTATTTATAAAAGCCTATAGAGATTTTCTTTGGTTAAAAGTTCTATTTCTCCTCGGTTCTCAAGAAAGCGTCGAACATCATTCTTTGTTTTCTTGATATCAAAATTATCAATTGCGTTCCTCAATTTATCCTTCCAGTTTTTCTTATCAATCCGCAAAGGCTTCTCTCTAGTTTGCCCTATGGCATTATTAAGCATAACAAAATTGGGTTCTAACTCTTTAAAGGTTGTTAAATACCATAACAGGTCATACCAATCTCTTCCCTTGGTGTATTTACGACATAATAAAGCATGCAATTTTCCAGCAAATAAAGATGGCAAATCATAATGAAGAATATAAAACATAAAAATAGAGTTATACAAGGTAACTTCCTCCCGTCCCCCCTGAGGAGGATTTGTATCTATCTCCATTTTAATGGAAATCTTTTCATCTTTGTGTGGACTTAAGCCATATTCAAAGAGCAGGCCGGGAAATTTCAAAAATGCGCTGTGAACATTTTTACTTATGTCGTATTTTACCTCTATCTTATAACCTGAAGCAATGAACTCCTCCTGGGCAATCTTCAGAATATTTTTGAAATCGTACTTTTTCGCTTTATAAGATAGGCTAAAATACAGATTTTCAGAAAATCTTTTTATCCCGTAAAGAAACCTCAAAGCCGTTCCGCCGACAAAGACTAAATCTTTGTAAAGTTTCCTTTTGTAGAGAATGTAAAATAAAAACTTCTGGATATATTCTCTTATCCGATTCCTGCTATCCTGAAGAGAAAATTTCTCATTAACAATTTCTTTGATATAATCTTTCATTTCATAAACGCTTGTATCTGGTGGTTTCTTTTTTTACAAATCTGGTCAAAACCTGGGCAATTTTTCTTATTCTTTTATTGTATTTTAATCCATAAGTCTCCAATAATTTTATATTCAAAGCCTCTAAGTTCTGCAATCTGAGAGATTCTAATTCTGAAAAATTCCCCTGGAAATGAGGGTTTAAATAGAAATAATCAAGTAAAGCCTTCTCCGGTAGAGCAATAAAAAATTCCTTTCCCTCCTTATCTATCTCTTTTTTAAATCCAAAAAATAAATCCTCCTTTATTGAGCGATATTCAAAGCTTCCCAGTAAATTTGTAAAAATCTTAGTTTTCTTTGTAGTCACGGAGGTAACTGTTGTAACTTTCTCAGGAATGAGCTCATAAAAACTAAGGGCATACTCCAAACTTACATAAGAGGGTAAGACCAAAAAATTAGCCATGAATAAAACAGAAGGCTGGATCTTGCGCCACTCGTCACTAAAAATATATAATCCCCTTTTTAAGGGTATAAGGTAATCCTTTCTTACCCATTCTCTCACCTGGCGCCGCAGGCTTTGAGGTTTTTCATTATATAAAGAAAAGGTGCTTGAATCTATTAGGGGTGCTTGTTGGTAGATTTTAACAAATTCATTAAATTTCATTTCTTTATATTGACATTTTTATCAATTTACAGAAATACTATAAGAAAATTCCAAAAAGTCAAAATAAAAATAGGGACACATTCCATTTTTCACTATTACTTACTTTTATTCTTATATCTTCCGTAAAGACTTCTTAGTCTTATAAGGAAGAGGCATTAACCTCACTATATCTTTTACTTGCTCAAATTCTGGATCTTTATGAACAAGGTTAGCTTTCTTTTCCCAAGCAGTAGCTATAATCCAGGAATCAGCCACTGAGAGTTGAAAAGAAGCTTTAATTCGAGCTGCTTTAATAAGTAACTCTTTTCTTTCTCCTACTCTTTTAATAGGTAAAGCCTCCGTTTCAGCCAGGATCTCTTTGGCAAATTGTTCTCCCTTGTTCTGCCACACCCGATAGCATAATTCCATTAAGGTCATAAAAGAGAGATAGACTTCACATTTACCTTCTTCCGATTCTCTTAATATTTTCTCAACCTTATCTGCTCCCGCCTCATCCTCGCGAAGAGCTAGCAAAGCTGAGGTATCCAGAACATATCTAGTAGATTCATCTTTCATCTAATTTCCTTTCAAGCTTTCTCTCTCTTTTCCTTTCCTTAAGAAGTCGCTCTACCAATTTTTGTCCTTTTGATTTTCCCCGGTAAACTGATATAATATCCTTTGGAATAGGAATGACAGTGATTACCTCTCCTTCATCTATCCATTCTAATTTGCCCTGGGCTGTAATTTTGTATTTTTGCCGGATATTAGCAGGGACAGCTGTCTGGCCTCTTTTAGATACAGTAGTCTGCATTCTTTTCTCACCTCCGTTTTACAACAATATACAACAAAAAAAAATTTTGTCAAGTTTTTAATTTAATTTGCAAGTTTTCAGCTACTTTTGCAAATCTAACGAATCATTGCTTTGTAAAATTCGTTCCAAGTCCCAATGCTTATCGCTACATTGACAAGAAGAAAGAATTTAAATAGACTTAGGCAGTCTTTTGAGTATAGGAGGAAGATAGAAGTGGATAAGGAAGATAAAGGAATGGCTAAGGAATTTTCCAGAATGTTTCTTATATTGCCAGAAATCAAAGAATTGCTTTCCCAGAATAAAAAGAAGGAATTAAAGAAACTTTTTTACCACTATGAACCGATCGAGGCAGTGGAAATATTAAAAGAATTCAATCTCAAAGACAGGGTATCTCTTTTTTCTTCATGGGATGTGGATTTTGCTGCTGGTGTTTTTGAAAAGATGGATAAAGACGACCAGGTTGAGCTCTTAGGAGCATTTGATGAAACTCGTAAGGGTGAAATCCTGGATGAAATTGCTCCCGATGAAAGAGTAGATTTCTTTGAACAGCTGCCAGAGAAGATGGTGACACGTTTTCTGGCTATTATGGAAAAAGAAGAAGCTCAGGATGTGCGCGAGTTAATGAAATATGATAAAAACACGGCCGGCGGGAGGATGACCACAGACTTTGCTCAAATAGAGGAAGGAATTAGCATTGAAGAAGCACTAAAAACTCTGAGAGAAACAGCAAAAGACCTGGAGATGATTTATTACATTTATGTAGTGGATAGGAGGGATAAGCTGTTAGGTGTAGTTTCACTTAAGGATTTAATTATGGCCGAGCCAGAGAAAAAGATAGACGAGGTCATACACACCAAACTCATCACCATTCCCATTGACATGGACCAGGAAATAGTAGCAAAAAGGATTGCCAAATATGATTTTTTAGCCCTGCCTGTAGTAGACAATGAACAAAAGATGAAAGGAATTATCACCGTAGATGATTTAATTGACGTAATTAGAGAAGAGAATACCGAGGATATGTATAAATTTGGGGCAGCAGGAAAACATACAGAAGACTATTTGTCTACGAAGCCTTTCACCATAGCTAAGCACCGAATGACCTGGCTCTCGATTTTAGTGATAACAGGTTTTGTCTCAAGTATTATGCTGGAGAGATTTCCCTTTACTTTGAAAAAATGGCTACCCTTGGCTTTCTTTGTCCCTCTACTTATGGGTACAGGAGGAAACGCTGGTATTCAAGCAGCATCAGTAATGGTAAGGAGCCTGGCCACAGGTGAGGTAAGACTGAGAGATATCTGGAGGGTAATTAAAAAAGAATTCCTCATAGGCATAATGATAGGCGTAGGTTTAGGATTATTAACTCTTATAAGAGCATTCACCCTACAAATAAGTTCCCCTCTTTATCCCCTGGCACTTACAGTGGGCCTTACTATGATTGCTACTGTAACTATAGCCACCTCTTTAGGAGCAGCCCTCCCTATTATTTTTGAAAAATTAGGCCTTGATCCAGCGGTGGTCTCTGGACCCTTAATCACCACCGTTGTTGATATAACTTCCCTTTTAATCTATTTTGAGATAGCCAGACGTATTCTGGGCTTTGGCTGAGGTGGCTAGCATCACATCTTCTGGGGAGCAGAAATTCCTAAAAGGCCAAGGACGTCTCCAATAGCGATTTTTATAGCTTTGACTAATAGCAGGCGAGCCTGAGTTAATTCTTTATCTCTATTTATTACCCTATGGCGGGTATAAAACTGATGAAAAAGGGCAGCTAACTCTTGTAAGTAAGTAGTGAGACGATGAGGTTCAAGACTTTTTGCTGCTTCGTATACCTCATCAGGTAAAAGAGAGAGCTTCCTCATTAGTTCTCTTTCCTCAAGTGTGGTCAATAAATCTAATCCCGTCTCATCCGGACTTTTTATCTTTATACGGTTTTCTCTAGCATTTTCTAAGATACTACAGATACGAGCGTAAGCATACTGAATGTAAAAAACAGGATTTTCCGGGGTCTGTTTTTTAGCCAGCTCTAAGTCAAACTCAAGGTGAGAGCCGCAGGTACAAGAAAGAAAGAAAAAACGAGCGGCATCCTTGCCTACCTCATCTAGAACCTCTTTTAAGGGAATGAACTCTCCTTTACGGGTAGAGGCAGAAACTCTCTTTTTCCCCCTCTTTAAAGTCACCATTTGATGGATAATTATCTCGAGGGCTTCTTCAGGATAATCTAAAGCCTGAATGGCTGCCTTCATCCGGGGAACATACCCTATATGGTCGGCACCCCAGATATCTATCACTCTATCAAACCCACGGCGGAGTTTATCTTGATGATAGGCAATATCACTGGCAAAATAAGTATAATCTCCATTTCTGCGCCTTAAAACTCTATCCTCTTCATCGGGTAAGAATGAGGAGGTCTTAAACCAGAGAGCTCCATCCTTTTCATAAAGGCAGTTTTTCTCTTGAAGATAGGAGAGCACTTGGGGAATTGCTTTCTTTTGATGAAGGCTAGATTCTCTTACCCAATTGTCAAATCGTACCCCGAATGCCTCAAGATCGACCTTGATTTCCTTGAGAATCTCATCAGTGGCAAACTTGCCCAATAGATCGAGTAGGTGTGGGGCTGTTTCACTTAATTTACTTCCCAGCTCTTTCCTGGCTTTTTTGGCTATTTCTATTAAATACTCTCCCTTATATCCGTCCTGGGGAAAGGAAACTTTTTCTCCTTCCAATTCCCTTAGTCGAGACCAAACTGAGGAAGAGAGCCTTTTTATTTGTCCTCCCACATCATTGATATAATACTCTCTTTCTACTTTATATCCTACCCTGGAGAGAATATTAGCCATGCTATCTCCAAAGGCAGCCGCCCTTCCATGGCCAATATGAAGAGGTCCGGTGGGATTGGCTGAGACAAACTCTATTTGCACCTTTTTACCTTCACCAAGAGAAAATTGAGTGAATTTCTCTTTCTGGATAAGGAGTTTTTTGAGGGTTTGTTTAAGATAAAGGTCGGAGATAAAAAAGTTTATAAATCCGGGAAGGATAAATTCTACTCTAGAGAAAAGCTTCTCATTCTCAAGAGGGGAAGTTAGGAGTTTACCTATCTGGGAAGCAGATTTTCCTGTTCTTTGAGATAAAGAGAAAGGAAGGTTAGTAGAAAGGTCTCCCCGTTCTTTTTTCTTTGGCTGGTTGATAAAGATAGGTGGAAGATGCTCCAGGGATATTCCAGACTCCTGGCAAGCTTTATAGAGAAAGTCCCCAACTAGTTTTTTTATAGAATTATCCATTTATTTCGTCTTTAAAAAGGGGACAGGCTACTTTTTTCGTTTATCTTCTTTTTTTAAGACATTCACGAGGCCTAAGGCATATTCTGAACCAAGGCTTTGGCATACTCGCTTTTACTGCCAACTGAATCTCTTGCAATTCTCGGCATTGCTAAAATCTTTCCTAAAAAGTAGCCTGTCCCCTTTTTTTATTTCTGAGTGGGTATTTTGATGGGAGGGATACTCCACCACCTATTCCCTATTCTGCGATGTACTTTTACAAGAATTTCGTCTCCCGGTTTTATTTTTTCCATAGCTGCTTTAAAATCATTTAAATCTTTTATGGGCTCACCCTCGATTTCTTTTATGACATCACCTGCACTCATTCCCACTTTATAGACTGGGCTTTCTCTTCCCACACCAGTAATTACCACCCCTTCTTCTCCTTTTAGCAGCTTGTATTCTTTCTTTAGCTCCGGGGTAATATTTCTAACCTCTACCCCTATAAGTTCATCCTTTACAAATTCTTCTTCTGCAGGGGTAACTTCTTCTTCCTCTCCTTCTTCTACTTCTCCTTTTTGGATTGTGATAATAGATATCTCTAATTCTTCTCCGTTTCTTCTCACAGTTAGAATTATTTTTTCTCCGATATCTGCCTTAAGAACCTCTTCTTTAACTTCTAGGGATGATCCTATTTCTTTACCATTAATTTTTATTAGGATGTCTCCCGGCTGAACTCCTGCCTTCTCGGCTGGGCTATCCGGCTCAACCGATATCCTTACACCTTTTTCTATTCCTAATTCTTCTGAGAGCTCTTCGGTAAGTTCCTCCATGAGGATTCCTATCCAGGGCCATCTTATTTCTCCATATTCTACCAGACTATCTAATGTCCTTTTCACCTTATCAATAGGCACAGCAAAACCCATTCCAATGGAGCCTCCTGAGGGAGTTAAAATAACAGCATTGATTCCGATAACCTCTCCATAGATGTTTATCAGAGGTCCTCCACTATTACCTCTGTTAATAGAGGCATCGGTTTGAATTAAACCGCTATAATATCTTGCCTCTTCTCCTGTACTGGCTGGCATTGCTCTATCCAGAGCGCTAATTATTCCTGCTGTTACTGTAGGTTTGCACTCTTCTTTTAACCGAGAAAGGTCAAATCCATAAGGATAACCAAGTGTCAGTACCCACTCTCCCACTTTTACGGCATCAGAATCACCCAGCTTGACTACAGAAAAGCTATTTCCCGGAACCTTTAGTATAGCTATGTCCGAATCCTTGTCTGCTTCCACAATTTCCGCCTTTAAAGTACGTCCATCTGAGAGAGTAACTGTAATTTTATCTTTATCTACCTCATGGATAACGTGCTCGTTAGTCAAAATATAGCCATCTTCATGTATGAGCATTCCTGAGCCAAGACCTTCTCGGGTAAACTTTTTTTCTTCTGGAAGTTGCTCGAAGAAATGGTAAAAGAATTCATCAAAGGGACTCTGACCAAATCCCAAGGATTCAACTGTCTCCGTTCTTTCTGTATCAATCCTTACCACAGCTGGAGTCACTGTCTCTATTGCTTCAATCATCATTCCCTGGAGACTATCAGGAGCGATGGGATGAAACTCTGTACTCTCCTGGTAAAGAGATCCCTCCAACTTTTCTAGTTCAATGGCTGGGGCGGGGTAACCCAGGGAAATTAAACCTATTCCCACTACCACTAACAATCCTGAAAGAGATACCCAGATAAAAAAAGGAAAACGAAAAATTTTCGCCGCTCTTAAACGTTTAAACATCAAACCCTCCTTTTAAATTCGTTGTTCGTCGCTCGTTGCTCGCATCTCGAATTGTTGGATGTCATTGCGAGGAGCGAACTTTAGTTCGCGAAGAAGCAATCTCATTGTCATTGCGAGCAGAGCGAAGCAATCTTCCACGCTCGGCTACGCCTCGCTCGCAATGACAAACACGGAATTACGATTCACCATTCACGAACAACCATTCACTATTTCTGGCAATGAGGGCAAAAATAAGTGCCCCTTCCTGCCATCTTCACTCTTTCTATGACTGCCCCACATCTAGAACAGTCCTTTCCTGCTCGCCCGTAAACCCTTAGATGCGATTCATAACTCCCTTTCTTTCCGTTTAAGTCCACATAAGCATCTACTGAGGAACCGCCATAAGAAATAGCTTCTTGTAAGACACTGAGTAAATTATTATATAAACTCTCTATTTCCTTGTCAATCAAACTGGAAGGGCTTCTTTTGGGGTGGATTCCTGCCAGAAAAAGTGCCTCCTGGGCATAGATATTGCCAATTCCAGCAATAAATGTTTGATCCATTAAAAGAGGTTTAATCCTGCCTCTTTTTCCTTTTAAAAGCTCTTTAAATCTATTTACTGTAAAATCTTTCTCTAAAGGCTCAGGCCCTAAATTCTGCAAGGAAGCAACCATCCCGAGCTCCTCATCCGAAGCTAACCAAAGGCCTCCAAAGCCGCGTATATCAGTGAAACTAAGCTGAGTTTGGTCTTGAAAGATAAAGATTATACGGGTATAATCTGGCTCCTCTCTTTTCTGTGAATAGAGCAGCCGACCAGTTAATTTCAGATGAATAACCAGATTATCTTTTGAGTCCAGGCTCAAAATTAAGTATTTTCCTCTTCGCCTAATTTCACCTATTACTTTTCCTTCTATCCTCTTAACAAACTCAGTCGGGGAAGGAAGCTTTATAGGCTTTTCATTTTTTATGAGGACTTTCTCTATTCTTTTCCCTTTTACTCTTTCTTCCAGGCCCTGCCTTATTGTCTCTACTTCTGGCAATTCAGGCATTGTTCAAATCCGTATCTCGTATCCCGTTGTTCGTATCTCGTAAAAAAACTCAAAACCATCATTTTGTTCGTATTCCGTATGTCGCACATCGTATTTCGTCGATAAAAACAGTCGAAGTCCGATGTCGGATAAATCCGACCGCTACCTTAATCCTTTACTCCTCTAATCCTTTGATCCTTACAGCTTTTCCGAGATACGAACAACGAGCGACGAACAACGAAATTACTCATATCTCAATGCCTCAACAGGGTTTAACTTGGAGGCTTTGTTGGCCGGATACATGCCAAAGAATAAACCTATAGCCATGGAAAAACCAAGAGCCATAACCACAGCATCCAGAGATATAAGAGTAGATAATCCCCCAATGGCTCCCACAATTCTAGACCCCAGCCACCCGGCAAATATTCCTATTGCTCCCCCAATAAGGCAAAGGAATATTGATTCCCATAAAAATTGAAGTAAGATATCGGCTCTTTTAGCCCCTACAGCCATCCTGATACCAATTTCTCTCGTTCTTTCAGCAACTGAGACCAGCATAATGTTCATAATACCGATTCCTCCTACCAGAAGTGAAATGGCAGCGATGCCTGCCAGCATAATGGTCATAATCCCCATAACCGACTCCATGGTGGAAAGAATCTCCTCCTGGCTCATAATATTATATTTCTCATCATCTCCATATTTTTGATAAAGGACAGCATCAATCTGTTTCACTGCTTCATCAGAGCTATCCTCATCTTTGGCTTCCACATAGAAGGAATTAACATATTTAATCTGCATAAGCCTTCTTTGAGCACTGGTAATGGGTATAAAGGTCTGGTCATCAAAATTAGAAAACATAACCTGTCCCTTTGACTCCATCACCCCAATAACTCTGAATCTATATTTACTCAGGGCCGTATTTATGGTAACACTCCTGCCCACCGGATCCTCTTCCTCGAATAGGTCACTGGCTGCATTCTGACCAAGCACTATAACACTGCGAGAAGCTTTCATGTCTTCATCATCAATAAATCTACCCCTTTCTACCCAGAAATTTAATACAGATTGATATTCAGGAGTCACCCCATTCACCGTAATTTGAGCATTCTTATCTTTATACTGAAGCAGCAGTTGCCTGCTCACTGTAGGGACAACGTTTTTCACAGCACTGCATTTGCTTAAAATTCTCTCTCCATCCTCAATAGTAAAAAGGTCGCTAATTTTTTGAGCTACTCTGCCAGCAGCACCCCCCCATTTTCCCGGAGTGACAACAATGAGATTTGTTCCCAGGCCCTGGATGCTTTCAAGAATCATCTGTTGTGAGCCTCTAGTCAGGGACATAATAGCTATAACAGCAGCTATTCCAATAATAATTCCCAGTGCAGAAAGAAATGACCTTGTCTTATTGGCACTTAATCCTGTCCAGGCACTTCGAAAACTCTCGTTAAGATTCATTCTTTTCCTCGATCAACCCATCCTTGAGGTGAATTGTTCTCCCTGAGTATTCGGTTACATACCTCTCATGGGTAACCATAACAATGGCGTGTCCTTCTTTGTTTAGTTTCTGAAAAAGTTTTAGAATGATGTCTCCTGTTTTGGTATCAAGATTTCCTGTGGGCTCATCAGCTAAAATAAAGGAAGGATTATTAACCAGGGCCCTGGCTATGGCTACTCTTTGCCTTTCTCCTCCAGAGAGCTCGGAGGGTCGGTGATGGATCCTATCACTTAATTCTACTTTCTCTAAAGCTAGATTAGCTCTTTTAACTCTTTCTTTTGGACTCGCTCCTCCATAAATGAGAGGAAGCTCAACATTGTGCAGAGCAGTAGCTCTGGGAAGAAGGTTAAATTGCTGGAAGACAAAACCTATCTTTTTATTCCTTATTTCAGCCAGCGTACGATCATCCAGTCTTCCTATTTCCTTGTCATCAAGGAAGAGTTTACCCAATGTTGGCCTATCCAGACAGCCAATAATATGCATGAGAGTTGATTTACCCGAGCCAGAGGGCCCTGTAATACAGACAAATTCTCCATCTTTTATCTCTAAGCTTACCCCATGCAAAACCTCTAATTCTGTCTTGCCCATTTGGTAAGTTTTTTTGACATCTACTACTTTAAGCATAGTTTAGCTCCCTATTTTTAGCGTATAGCGTATAGCGTTTAGCGTATAGTAGCAGTTTGATTTATCGCACTAGTAGCGGTTTGATTTAGCTGCCTGTACCAGAGCACGGCAGACACAGGTCCAAACAATGTCGGATGAATCCGACCGCTACCGCTTGCCGCTTATATATTCCGTAAAGATTCTTATCTTATAGTTGGAAAAAGGAGGTAGTCTACTTAATAAGTATTTTTCTTCCTTGCGGCATTATATTTCTCATTTTTTGCATTTCATTCATTTCTCCTTTTTCCATTTGTTCCTGTCGCATCTCAATAATCGCTTGAAGTCCCTGAGAAAGGACTAAATCCCCCTCTTCTAAACCACTCTTTATTTCTATGAAATCTCCGTCAGAAACTCCGGTGATGATTTCTCGAGGCAAAGAAACTCCCTCTTCACTGGGAACGGACATAAAGTATCTTCCACCTTTCTCATTCACAGCCTCCACTGGCAGGATAAGAACATTTCTTGCTTCTTGAGTAATAATATCAGCCAAGGCAGTGAGTCCCGGCTTAAGATGAGTAAAACTGCCTTCCAGTTCGATCTTTACTTCAATTAACACCAGACCACTCATTTTGGTGGCCTCAGAAGCAATAGAGACAACCTTGCCCAGGAAGAGGTCATCCGGATAAGCATCCACACTGATACTTGCCTTCTGACCAATCTCCACCTGAATAATATCTATCTCGTCCACATTAACCTGGGCGAACATCTTATCCTTACTTACCACTCGAAAAATATTTCTTGAAGCTGATACAGATTCTTCCTCTTTGGCATAAATTCTAGAGACTATCCCTGAGAAGAGAGCTTTCAAATCTACCTTCTCCATGTCTTCCTTTTTCAAACGCAGCTGCAAGCGGCTCTCCTCTACTTTCCTTTCTTTTTCCTCAATAACATTCCGAGATGAGCTAACCTTAGCAGATTCCAGCGTTGAAAGAGCATTGGCTAAATTATTTTCTGCCTGCAGGACGAGGAGCAATTGCTCATCATCTTCTAATTGAGCTAGAACATCTCCCTTTTCCACAGAGTCGCCCTCGGAAACATTGATTTTCTCTATACGTCCGGCTATACCAAAGTTAAGCTCTGCTTCTTGACCGGCGAGGAGGGAACCAGTAGCCGAAATCAGGGCGACTATATCCCCTCTTTCAACAACAACCGTCTCAACCTGCTCAGTCTCAAGCCTTTCCTTTCTGGAAGGAAGAAACCTGTAGAAATAAAATAAACTACCCCCAACTCCGACCAGAATAACAATCACTATGAGCCATAAAAAACGTTTCTTCACAGTATCCTCCTAAATTCGTTGCTCGTTGCTTGTATCTCGTATCTCGTTAATTTTGTTCGTAGTTCGTTGTTCATAGTTCATTGATAGTAAGTATTCAGTGAAGTACGTTCCTTTCTGTCATTCAGACTGTGTCATAACTAATTTAAAGAAATGCTCTTTGACATAAAGAACGGAAGTTCAACACTTCTTTCGCAAACAAAGAGTCTATTTATCCAAATTTTCTCTGCTTTATCACTATTTTCTATAAAAACAGAGATATTGT
>JAUWRC010000016.1 GCA_030610745.1 Clostridia bacterium | reverse complement strand
TTAGAAGGAGACAAAGATATGACGGTGGCGGTAGTAGTGGATAGATATAAGAATGTAAGGTACGGTTTGTTTAAATGGCGCTCTGAGACAAGGGTTGTCTATAAAATCATTTTTGCGGCGGGTATGGCTTCTCTTACAGGGCTAGCAGCACAGGTGAGAATTCCACTTCCCTGGACTCCCGTGCCCATCACCGGCCAGACATTCCTTGTGCTCTTGAGTGCAGTATTGCTTGGCAAGTGGTACGGCGGTCTTAGTCAGGCTTTTTATGTAGGAGCCGGTGCAGCGGGTTTAAGGTGGTTTGCTGGCTGGAACGGCGGAATATCTATCCTCCTGGGACCCACCGGAGGATATCTAATTGGCTTTATTCTGGTGGCTTTATTCCTGGGCCATTTTGTGGACAAGCATATTAGAGCCAGAGACTTTTTCTCCATGTTCGCCCTCATGCTTTTTGCTAATTTTATTCTCATTTATTTACCAGGACTGCTCCAATTGAGTCTGGTTACAGGGGTAAGGGATATTTATAAGTTGTTAACGTGGGGTGCTATACCATTTATATCTGGAGATATAGTGAAACTTATAGCCGCAGCAGCCATGGCAAAAGCCATCACCCCAAAGCAGGCTTATATATTCCGTAAAGAATTCTGATTCTTATGATAATTTAATCTCTTCCAATAAACAATAGCATCTTCATTGGTATCTGCGTAATATTTGGAACGCAGAGCTATTTTTTTGAACCCAAATTTCTCGTAAAACTTTCGAGCAGTCAAATTAGAAGAGCGGACCTCCAGAGTAATTGTGTCTAAGCCTTGCTTTTGCATCTTTTCAATGAGGTGCTCTAAGAGGCGCCTGCCCAGCCCTTTTCTTCTAAAGGATGGATGCACAGCTAAAGTAACCAGATGAGCTTCATTTTTTATTTTCCAATACCCCCCATAGGCAACTAAATGATTTTGGTATTCTAGAAGATAATAAAAGGCAAAGTTTTCCTTCTCCAACTCAACAGAAAATATGTTAGAAGACCAGGGAGTAGGGAAGGAAAGTCTTTCCATCTGACTAACTTCTGGAATGTCCTCTTTCCTCATTCGGCGAATTTTTATTTCTTCTTTCAATGTATATCCTTTGCGTAAGGGGTAGCGGTTTGATTTATCAAATATAGTCGGATAAATCCGACCGCTACTATACGCTAAACACTACCCGCTATACGCTATTTTAGGAGAGGATACGTAAAGTGGGACTAACGTAGAGACTTCGTCTATTTCCCCCTTTTTAATTTTTTCCTCTCCCAGCTTAAGCAAAGCTCTGGCAAGGGAAGTCTCTTCCAGGAAGAAAAGAGAAGAATTCTTTATCTTTTTTATCTCCACAGCAAGATCCTTGCATTCCCTGAGGGTGAGAAAGGTTACCTTTTGAGAAGAAAATTTCTTGAGAGTTTGTCCGATGATCTCTTCCAGGGGAAGAAATAGATATTTACTTAGCTCTAGGAGCTTTTCTTCATCTTTTTTATAGAATCCCCCGTAAAATTTGTTTCCATAGGCTTTACAAAGTGGGCAGATAATTCCTTTAGTGGGGATAGAAGCTGCCCAGGTGTCAAGAGTAGGAACTCCTACCAGAGGAATTTCCAGAACAAAGGCGAAAGATTTTGCCAGACTCAGGCCGATTCGTAAGCCCGTAAAGGAACCCGGACCCAGACTAACTATGATGCCTTCTAAATCTTCGGTCCTTAGTCCTTTTTCTTTAATTAGGGCATCCAAAAGAGGAAGCAGCTCTTTGGATGAGGAATGTGGAGCTAGTATTTGTTTAGTTAAAATCCTCTTCCCATCCCCTAAACATAAAACTCCTTTTTTTATTGAAGTATCTATTCCTAATAAAAGCAAGATAACCTTTTTAATTTTTCTATTACTTTATTATAAGATAAACCATGGGATTCTAAGGTGATTTTCCTTTTAGATAAGTTTACTATCTCTAGTTTTATTTTTAGAAATTCTGGAGGCAAAAGGTCTTTCATTTTCTCTGCCCATTCAATGGCTACAATTCCATTTTTTTCATAAAAATACTCCTCATATCCTAAAGATGAAATTTCTTCTGTACCAGCTAAGCGGTAAAGGTCCAGGTGATACAGAGGAACACGGCCGCTGTATTCATGGATAATAACAAAGGAAGGACTTTTAATTATGTTATTAATCCCCAGACCTTGACCTATCCCCTGCACTAAAGTAGTTTTCCCACTGCCTAATTCTCCTACTAGGGTTACAATTGAGCCAGGAAAAAGGCTTCGACCTAGATTTCCCCCCAGTTGTTTAGTCGCTTCAGGATTTTCTGTTATTGTGGTAAACATTGATTTTTTGGGAAAGCTTCCTTACAGCCAGACCTACATCCCTCTCTTTGAATATAGCACTCATCACGGCCACTCCATCAGCTCCTGCTTTTAGGGTTTCCTCCACATTATCCAGATTAATTCCTCCTATAGCCACTACAGGGATGCTCACAACCTCCTTGATTTGGGAGATTATTTTAGTTCCTTTAGGTGGGCCAGCCTCAGGTTTACTCCGAGTGGCAAATATGGGGCCTATAGCCAGATAATCAGCACCTTCTTTTTCTGCTTGCCGGGCCTGTTCTATGGAATGGGTGGAAATTCCGATAATCTTATCTTCTCCTAAAATCTGCCGAGCCATTAAAATGGGCAGGTCCTCTTGCCCTACATGTAGTCCGTCTGCTCCGGAGGCGATGGCTATATCAATCCTATCATTAACTATGAAGAGAAGAGGTGGATGAATTATTCTTCTCATTGAGCAAGCTTTTTTTAAAAAAGCTCTTAAAGGCAAGGTTTTTTCTCGTAGTTGAACCAGGGTAGCTCCATTAGCTGCTATTTCCTTTATTCTTTTTTCAAAATCTTCTTCCTCTATCATACTAGAGTCAGTAATTGCATAAAGGCTAAGATTAAGCTCTTTACGCAGTCTCATTTCTACTTGTTTTTCCAGAGAATAAGTCTGGAAGCGAAGCCTCTTAAACTGTTGTCCCAAGAGAGGGGAAAGCAGCTTGCCAAACTCCTCCAGACTTCTCTGGGCCTCCTGGACTCTTCTGAAATTGGCTCTGATCAATTCCTTCACTTTTCCTCGTGGTTTCTCCTCGAGTTTAGCTCCTACATCTTTTCCAGAATTTCGACAGCTTATGAGCTTTTTCTCATCAAAGCCAGGGACTACTTTTATTGCCTTTATCAGAGAATGGCGTAGTTCCTTGACCTTCTTGGTGAGGGAGGAATCATCTAGAATAAACCTTACTCCATCTTCTATAACTCTTAATCCCTCGCTGGCACGATTGAGATTTACGTCTATTACTCGATAAATTGCTCGTTCAGAATTCATCATGAACCTCGTATTTTGCTTCTTTCATTTCATAACAATTCTTTAAATTCGTCTACAGTTAATCCAGTTTGGCGTATAATAGCCCTCAAAGTGCCTTTTGCAATTTCTTTATGATCTGGTACGGTTAATCTACGATGAGGAGGATTTCTTCGTCTAAGAATAATATGGCTTCCCGTCTGATGATCTATAAAGTAATCCACATTCCTCAATATCTTACACAGCTCTTTTCCTGATATCGCTGGTAATTTACTCAAATTTTCACCTCAACAACCTCTTCTTTAATTGATGGAGGAATAGGTTCATTATGCTTCTTTAGACTTTCTAAGTACCCCTTAATAGCATCTTGAATATTCTCCAAAGCTTCTTTTCGACTTCTACCTTGAGAAATACATCCAGGCAAAGAAGGGCATTCAGCAACAAACATTCCATTTTCATCTTGCTCAATCAAAATTCTATACCACATAGCTCATGCCTCCTAATTTAATTTTCGTATCTCTACTTCTCTATTTTTACTTCTTTTTTTATCATTCACGTTTTTTTGTTCTGCATCTTAAACTTTTTAGAGATACGAGATACGAGTTTATAATAGCATTTTGAAGGGGAAAGTCAATTAAAACCCGTCGTAATAAAAGTCCATGACAAGGTGCATTTTTGACAAAAAAATTAGTTCGGCTAGAATATCTAGTGACTACGTGACAAAAGGTCTTAGTCAACGAACAATGAACAAAACAGGGGGATGATTATGAGAATAGTTTGTGAAAGGAAGGATTTTCTGGAAGGGGTGCAGATAGTGCAGAATGCTTTAACCAGCAGTGCTTTGCCCATTCTTTCCTACATATTACTCGAGGCTGAAGAGGGAAGGATAAATCTAACAGCTACTAATTTAGAGACTACTATTCGATCTTCTTTTGCGGCTCACATTGAGGAAGATCTCGAGGGTCGCCTGGAAAAGGAAAGGAAGATATGTCTTCCTGGAGATAAGATTTTTGCTATCTTAAGAGAGCTCCCTCCCTCAAAAATAAATCTAGAGATAGAAGAGACTAAAGTTACTATTAAATGTGAAAACTCGACTTTCCAGCTTTTGGGTTTTTCTTCAGAAGAGTTCCCTGAGGTCCCTCAAATAGAAGAAGGAAAAGTCTTTTCTCTTCCTCAGAAAGAATTCAGGCAAATGATCCAGCGGACAATTTTTGCTGCCTCACGGGATGAAACTCGTCAGAATTTAAGGGGAGCTTACTTTGAGATGGGAAAAAAAGAGGTAAGGATGGTGGCTACCGATGGAAGACGCCTGGCTTTTACTCGCAGTTCTTTAGCTCCTTTAAATATATTATCTATTGGAGTTATTATTCCTTTGCAGGCATTAGGGCAACTTCTGCGAATTTTAGGCGAGGAGGAAGAGGTAAAGATAGGTGTAAGTGAACGGCAGATTTTTTTTCAAATGGATAGCATTCTTCTTATTTCTCAATTGATAGAGGCCGAGTTTCCTAATTATAGAAATATAATTCCTGCAGAATTTAAGCTCGCTATTCTGGCAGATAAAGATGATTTACTGAGAAGTATCAGGCGAGTTTCTCTTCTAGCAGATGAAAAGTCCCGCCTTCTCAGATTCAAACTAAAAAAGAATACCCTTCTCATCAGTGCCAATGCTCCTGAAGCAGGTTATGCTTATGAGGAGCTTGCCGTAAGAAGAGAAGGAGAGGAAGAAATGGAGATAGGTTTTAGTTCTGCCTATCTTCTGGATATATTTAAAGATTTAGGAGAGGGAGAGGTTCGTCTGGAATTAACAGATTCTGAAAAGCCGGGAGTGATTCGGCCTGGCAAGGACAAAGATTATATTTGTTTAATAATGCCCATAAGACTAAAGGAAGAAGAGGAAGAGAAAGAAGAAGGGACTGAAGAGATGTCCGAGGAATAAGGGTGTGGCTAAAAAGTCTATTTTTATCTAACTTCCGTAATTTTAGACGTTTAGATATAGGATTCTGCCCCCACTTGAATCTTTTTTGGGGAGATAATGGAGAAGGCAAGACCAATCTGCTTGAGGCTATTTACTGTCTAGGGCATGGAATTTCTCACCGTACAAACTCTGAGGAAGAGCTTATTAAATGGAAAGAAGAGGGTCTCTATCTAAAGGGAGAGGGAAGTAAGTTAGAGAGACTTTTTACCTATGAATTTCTTCTATCCCGGAAAAATCCTAAAGTGAGAAAAGTAAATTCTCATCGGGTGAATTTTAGAGATTCTACTAAGTGGCTCTGGATGGTTACTTTCTCTCCAGAGGATGTTTGGTTAGTTAAGGGTGGGCCGGCACAGAGAAGAAAATTTTTAGATGCTAAACTTCCTTTATTTAATCTTCGTTATCCCTACCTTAGATTTTCATATCGAAGAATTCTCTTCCAGAGAAATCGTCTCCTTTCTCTGGCTAAAAAAGATAAACAAGTTGATGAACACTTACAAAGTTGGGATAAGCAATTAGTGGATTTGGGTTCGGCAATAGTTAAGCTGCGCCTGGAGGGTCTGGAGAAACTAGAGTCATTTTTTAAGGAAATTTATCCCAGGGTAATCGGTAGGAGTTGCAAAGTTAATCTGGTTTATGGGTCTTCTTTTTTAAAAAATACGGCTTCCTCTCTACCAATAGAGGAAATCAAGAATGCCTTTTATAAAGAGCTGGCATTGAAGAGAGCCAAGGAGATGGAGTTACGGATAACCCTGGTAGGTCCTCATCGAGATGATTTTTTTATTCTGGTTGATGGAATTAATTTACGGAGTTTTGGCTCTCGAGGAGAGCAAAGAATAGCTGCTCTTTCCTTAAAGTTAGCCGAACTTGACCTGGTAAAGCTGAAGGAAGGTGATTATCCTGTAAGTCTGTTAGATGATATTACCTCCGAACTTGATCCTGGAAGACAGAAACTATTATTAAATTTAGTCCAGAGTCAAAGTCAAGTTTTCCTTACCACTACCCAACCTTCTTTATTCGAATCCAGCCTCTTGCAAGATGCTCGGCTTTACCAGATAAAAGCAAACCAGGCAAACCAGGTAAGGAAGTAAGGATGAAACGAGATAGGTTTCCTTCTCCGGTAAGTGAGGTATTGGGAAGAGTATTCACCAGGTTTGGCATAGATAAAAAGATAGAACAGACAAAAGTGCTAAGGCTGTGGTCGGAAGTGGTGGGTAAGGAGATAGACGGGCATACTCATCCTTTTTCCATAAGAGGGGGAAATCTCTTTGTCAGGGTAGATAATTCAGGTTGGCTGGCTCAACTAAGTTTTTTAAAGAATAAGATAATTTCGGAATTTAATAAAAAACAAGGACAAAAGATGATCGAGGATATTTATTTTCGACTGGGGGAGATTAAGAAAAAGGGAGAGCAGGAGAAAAAAAGCGGGGTAAAAGAAAAAAAACCGAGATTAGAAAAATCCGAGCTGGACAGGATTAAAAAGAACTTGAAGGATGTGGAGGATAAAGCTTTTTACCAAGCTTTAAAGCGAATTTTAATAAAAGAGAAGTTAAGAAAAAGACGCTAAAAAATTGACAGGATGGGCTTTTGTGGTAGAATAAAAAGGGAGAAAGAGTTGGATTACAAGAAGCTCCAAGAGAGGATGGTAAAGGACCAACTTATTAGACGGGGAATTAGGGACAAGAAGGTTCTGGCAGCTTTTTATAAAGTAAGACGAGAGAAATTTGTTTCTTCTGAGCTGCGAAGACAAGCTTACGAGGATTTTCCTCTGCCTATTGGGGAAGGACAAACTATCTCTCAGCCTTATATGGTTGCTTTGATGACCCAGAGTTTAGAATTGAAGGGTCACGAGAAGGTTCTGGAGATTGGAACAGGTTCTGGATACCAGACGGCTATTCTTGCTGAGCTTAGCCAGGAAGTTTATAGCGTAGAAAGAATAAAGAGTTTAGCTCAGAAAGCCCAAAGACTTTTAAAGAGATTAGGATATAATAATATCAAGATTTTTTCTGGTGACGGAACTCTGGGATGGAAGGAATGTTCTCCTTACGATCGTATTCTTGTAACAGCAGGGGCTAGAGAGGTACCCCTGTCTTTGATAGAGCAACTAAAGGAAAAGGGAATAATGGTCATTCCTATAGGGAATCTTTATTCGCAGGACTTAAAGGTAATAAAAAAAAAGAAAGATGGCATTAGGAGTGTGACCGTAGAAAAATGCGTTTTCGTCCCTTTAATAGGGAAATACGGTTGGGAGGAAAGTACGATTAATGGGTAGGGCAGAAGTTTTGACTTTTTTTATCAGCATGCTTCCCATATCAGAACTACGGGGAGCTCTTCCTTTTGCTTTATCTCAGGGGCTGTCCCCTTTAAGAGCTTACCTGGTGAGCGTAGCTGGCAATATATTACCAGTGCTTCCTCTGCTTTTGCTGCTGAGAGGATTATCAGCTTTTTTTGCGCGATACAGGAGAGGAGCGACATTATTTAGTTGGACTATGGAGCGAGCAAAAAAAAGAGAAGGTCTGGTAAGGCGATATGGATTCGGAGGACTTATTTTACTGGTAGCTATTCCTCTTCCTATTACCGGTGCCTGGACAGGAGTTCTGGTGAGTTTTCTTTTGTCCATCCAGATTAAGCAAGCTTTTGCTGCTATCTGCATCGGGGTAGGATTAGCCGGAATCATAGTTCTTTTAGCTAGCTTAGGGGTGATAGAAGGGATAGAGATTTTCACTTGAAAATCTCGTATATGATTATTTGAAGCTTTTTTTCTAACACTATATACTACATACCATATACTATATACTAGTTATCATCGGGATGTAGCGCAGCCTGGTTTAGCGCGTCTGCTTCGGGTGCAGGAGGTCGTGGGTTCGAATCCCACCATCCCGACCATGAATCGTATATCGTACTTCGTACATCGTGAGGGAATAAGAGGGATAAAGGAAGTGGGATTTGAAGCCGACCCGAGCGCATAAATTCGTATCTCGTATCTCGTGTTTCCTCTCCCCTATTTTAGTTCGTTGTTCGTAGTTCATTGTTCATAGATGGGTTAATCCATTTACCGGCTGGTTTACTGTTTTGTTTTTATCAATGAACTATGAACCATGAACTATGAACTAATAAGAGGATTAAGGTGAGGGGGAAAGACATTTTTTTTAAACAGATGAAGCAATTAATGGTTAGTGGAATTTTTTTGATTATTTTTATCTTAGTAGCTGTTCTCCCAGGATTTTCTACATCTCTTGCACCCAGATATTACAAAGTAAAAAAGGGAGATTATCTTATTGATCTGGAAAGAAAATATGGAGTTTCCTGGAAAAAAATCAAAGAGGTAAATGCTATTACCAGTAACACAATCTATCAGGGGCAAGAACTTCGTATCCCCTGGGAAGGGATATGGCATACAGTTAGAGAAGGTGAATATTTAAACCTTATTGCTAAAACCTACAGCGAGGCTTGTGAAATTAGCCAGAAAATAATTATGGAAGAAATTATACAGGCTAATAAAATAACCAATTTAGATAACATTAAAGTAGGTCAGAAGTTATTTATCCCAAGAGCGAAAGAGGTCTTGGGGATTGAGATTCCGGAAGAGAAACTTCCTCGGGCTCAGGAAGGAGTTTATCATACGATTGGAAAAGGCCAAACTCTTTATCGGATTGCTCTAAATTATGGGCAGACTCAGGGTATTACAGAAAAGGAGATGCAGAAGAAAATTATGGAGGCTAATAACATATCTGACCCTACTAAACTTAAAGTGGGCGATGAATTGTTTATTCCAGGGGCAAAAAAAGTTCTAGAAATAGAGATCCCTCTTGAGTTAGTGAAAAAAGAAGATATTTCTATGCCGACACAAGCAGAGTTAGTGGAGGAACCACCAATTTTTTTCTGGCCAGTGGAGGGAGAAATAATTGAATATTTTGGAGAAGGAGGGATAGAATGGATTGGTATCGCTGCCCCCGAAGGAGAAATCGTAGTTGCTCCCGCCGAAGGGATAGTTCTTGAGAGGAAATTTCTCCAGGGATACGGCGAAACTTTGCTTATTGAACATGAAGAGGAAGGACTATACACTTGTTATTTCCATTTATTGGATTATTTAGTGGAAAAAGATGCTCAGGTGAAGAAGGGAGAGCCTATTGCCAGAGTAGGAATGAGCGGAGCGGTGGATATTCCGTGTCTGCGATTTCAAGTTCGTAAGATAGGAAGTGAAGACAAAACAGTGAATCCATTAGATTACCTACCGTAGAGAATAAGGTAGTATCTCGAGAAAACAATACTTTCCTTTCCCCTATTTTAGTTCGGGGTTCATAGTTCATTGGCTAAAATTTCTCAACTTCTTCCTAATTCTAAGCTGTTTTTTCTGACTACGAACTACCAACTACGAGCTATGAGGGAGGATTAAGGTGAGGGGGATTGTGATACAACAGGAAGTGGAGATAGCTAACAAGGTTGGGTTACACGTGAGACCAGCCTCAATATTGGTAGAGATTGCTTGTAAGTTTAAGTCCGATGTTTGGATAGAAAGAGATGGTAAGGAAGCTAATGGAAAGAGTGTTATAAGCCTATTATTACTCTCCGGCGAGAAAGGAAACAGAATTAATATCAAAGCAGAGGGCTCGGATGCTGCTCAAGCAGTAAAGGCTCTGGTGAAGGTAGTCAAAGACAAATTTGGGGAAGAATAACCCGAGGTTACGAAAAATGCTAAGTGCCAGGTGGATAAGAAATAATCTAGATGAGGCAAAGGAAATCTTAGAAAGAAGGGGGCTCCAGCTAGACCTTGATAAATTCCTATCTTTGGATGATGAAAGAAGAGACTTCATCCAGAAATGTGATGAACTGAAGCATAAGCAAAACCTGTATTCTAAAAAGATAGGAAAATCAAGAGGAGAGGCCAAAGATCCTCAAAATTTAATCAAGGAAATGCAAGGAGTTTCCGCAGAAATGGCCAGATATGAATCGAAGCGAAAAGACCTTGAAAAAGAGTCAAGAAATTTTCTTCTTAATTTTCCCAATAAACTACATTCAGGTGTTCCTCGAGGTAATAAAAATGTAGAGGAAAGAAGATGGGGCAAGCTTCCTCAATTTGAGTTTCCGGTAAAGGATCATCAACAGTTAGGTGAATCCTTAGGAATACTTGATTTCAAAAGTGCAGCAAGGATGACAGGAAGGGGATTTGTGGTATACAAGGGGTTAGGAGCACGTCTTGAGAGAGCTCTAATCAATTTTATGCTCGATCTTCATATTACCCAGGGCTATGAGGAAATCCTTCCTCCTTTTATGACCAATGCGGCTGCCACCTTAGGCACAGGACAACTCCCCAAGTTTCGGGAGGAAATTTACAAATGCGAAAGGGATGATTATTATCTTGTTCCTACGGCCGAGGTGCCGCTGGTCAATCTTCACCGGGAAGAAATCCTTGCTGAAGAGGCTCTTCCTTTGTCCTATGTTGGATACTCTCCCTGTTTCAGGAGAGAGGCTGGTGCTTATGGTAAAAAGATACAGGGAATTATCAGGCAGCATCAATTTAACAAGGTAGAGCTGGTGAAGTTTGCCACTCCTCAGACATCTTATGAGGAGTTAGAGAAATTAACCTTAGAAGCTGAAGAGGTCTTAAAAAGGCTGGGGCTGTCCTATCGAGTAATGAAGTTATGCGGAGAAGAAATTGGTTTTTCCGCTGCCTTTGGCTGTGATATTGAAGTTTGGCTTCCCAGCCAGGAAAGATTTGTAGAGATATCTACCTGCTCTAATTGTGAAGATTTTCAGGCTCGGCGGGCCTCCATAAAATTCAGAGACAAGGAAAATAAATCTACTCACTACGTACATACCCTCAATGGCTCAGGGCTGGCTATAGGAAGAACAGTAGTAGCCATACTGGAGAATTTCCAGCAGGAGAATGGTCGAGTACTTATTCCGGAAGTCCTGCGTCCTTATATGCAAGGAGAAAAGTGGATAGAAAAGTCCTAAGAATTGGAGGGGTGTCCGAATCGGCAAGGAGCCGGTCCTGAAAACCGGTGAAAGGCGCAAGCCCGTCTGGGTTCGAGTCCCAGTCCCTCCGCCATTGCAACCAATTCTCTTGTTTCAATAAGATTTTGGCATACAATAAAGCACTAAAGATTTGGGTAAGATTAAGAGTCCTTTAGATAGTCTTAACTAAGGATAAAATATTTCAGCTATAGTAAGAAATATCCGCAATAGTGCGGATAATATTCCAAATTGGAAGCATAAACCCAGTAATGCATTTATAAGTTGTTAAGTGAAATGGCTGGGTAAATACTGAAAGGAGGTAGTAATGACTGAACAAGAGATTATATCCGCAATTGAAGGTCACATTGCAGGGAAGTACCCAAGCTGGACAATTGGTGTTACAGACCGACCTAATGAGCGGAAGCAGGAACATGAGGGGGATGGAAAAGACGTTTCGTATTGGCATCAGTGGGATGCTTCTACCGAATTAGTAGCGAGGCGGATTGAGCGTTACTTCGTTGATAAAGGTTGTGAGGGGGCAGGCGGTGGTCCTGGCAACGCTAATTACGTCTATATCTTCTAGACTCAGCCGGTATGTGTAAAGTGGGCGGTTCCGAGTTCAAAGGACGTGCTTTGAAAGTTAACAAAGCTCGTCTACCTAGAAGTAGAGAAAGCAGAGATTATCGAAGATGTTAAAATAATTGAAACGATAACCCAAATCTAGTGGTAAATCTATTATGGTAACATGCCAGCCACTTCATATAACAGCGGATAAAAGAGAAATCAGAGATTTCCCTAGATTTGCCTATCGGCGAACTTCTTTTATCCGCAAATCGTTCTACGCAATGCCGTGCCTATCAAAAATGTATATTGTTGAGGTGAGAAATAAGGAATGACAATAAATATAAGACAACTTGAAATTCGGGCTGGATGTGAAGAAGGAGCAAGAATATTATTTGAGAAATTGATTGCGCATTTGATGAAAATACAATATAAAGATGCCAAACGGATACAATCGGCACGAGGAGATTGGGGTATTGATGTTATTAGGGGCGAATTATCTTCAGGGACATGCATGATATGGCAAGCAAAATATTTCATTAATGGCATTGGTGACTCACAAAAGAAACAGATTAGGGACTCTTTTAAACAAGTAGTTAAAAAATCTCAAGAGCATGAATTTAAGATGGATGTTTGGACGCTTTGTGTTCCTTGTTCCCTTTCCCCAGAAGAAACCAAATGGTGGGAGTCATGGTCTAAGAAAAAATCTAAAGAAGCTAATATAAAAATAGAATTAATGGACGAAATTGAAATTGAGGCAGTGTTAATGACTTCAGATGCAGAAGATATTCGTTTAGGTTTTTTCGGTGATGTGCCTTTCATATTGAATTGCTATTTACAATCAATAAAGGGTATGAGAGAAAGAGATATCCAACAATTACCAGATAAGAAGTTATATGAAAAATCAATGTTCATAAAAAAACTTATAGTTGCAGGGATACAAGAAACTATTGGAGCGAAAACACAGTTCTTCAATGCAGAATTGCTTAAATCCGAAATTCATGATAAAGGTGATGATGACGAATCAAATGAACTCGTTAGTTTATATGAAAAAATACGCTCAATGTGGGAATCAAGATTCAACGAAGCTCTCAATAGTGAGAATCCCGAAAGAGAAGTTCCAAAGGTGTATTCAAAAATGTTACAAGCAATTGAGAGTACGGATAAGGAAATTTTAATTTCCTCCAAAATTATGGCATCTTTTGTTCATAAACAGGGTTTTATGCAACAACTAGCGGATCTTTGTGAAATAGGTTGGACACCAGATTTTCGTACTCTTGATGAGGGCAATGATTAAAATGAAACCGAATGAGTCTGATTGGAAAAGTAAACTTCTGTTTAGCCCAGAAGATATTACGTTATTTAATTCTGCAAGATTATTAATCCTTTTTGAAGTACTTGAAAATCTCGGGATTAAAGGAGGAATAGACTTGGAGAGATCAAGTTATTATGATTTTTTCGCAGCAAATCCATTCTTGATTATAAGAGAGGATGATCCCCTATGGTTAGATCTTGAAATTGTGGGATTTGAAACACATACTTTAGGATATATAAGTTCTTCTCAAAGATATCGGACTAAACGCTCCCGACTGAAACAATATTTATCTCTTCTTTTATCCAAGAATCTTATAGAAGTTTCTAATGTAGATAAAAAGATACTCTATAGAGTTACATCGACAGGTATTGAAGCAGCAAACCAGATAAAATCTATGTATGCAATTGCATATCGAAAAAGTGTTAAGCATATTATAAAAAGACTCAAAAGATATTCGGACAAAAAATTATGGGAAAAATCTAGTAAGTGGCTAGAAGCTAAATCATTTCAGGTTGATTTATATGATATGCTAGATGATGTAAAATGACAAAGATCAATATTAAGGAATTGAGAGTAATTGGAACAGCAAAGGATTATTTTGTTAGGTTTGATAAAAAATTGAGCATAATAGCTGGAGAAATATCAACGGGTAAAAGTTCTATACTTGATTTAATTGATTATTGTTTGGGGGCTAAAGATCATCCAAAATACCAAGAAATCCAAAGAAAAGGTCGTACAGCTCTTTTAGAAATCAAAATTAATGGGGAAATATTTGTTATTGAAAGACAACTTTTCTCAACACAAAATAAAGCTCAAATTCATTTTTGTGATATTTCTACACTGGAATTGGATCATAAGTATGTTGAGGTAAGTTCTTATCAGGAAAGAAATAAAGAATCAATTAGTAGCTTTATTCTTTCAAAGATTGACCTCTGGAATATACCATTAAGAGAGGCCCCTACAAGAGATTCATCTGATGTCGATATCATGAGTTTAAGGGATATTTTATGGCTCTGTTATCTTCAAAAAAATAGAGTTGCAGGAAACAACCTATTGTTTGAAAATAACTATATGAAGGCAATTAAACTTAGGCAGGTATTTGATGTTCTATTCGGATTATATTCTGAGAGATTAGCAATTTTGTCTTCGGAGATTGATCGTCTTCAAGAAGAAATCCAAAATAAAAAGAATCAAGTTAGGATACTCCTTGATTCTGCAGATTCAGAAGGTATTCCTGATATAGAAGAATTAAATAATCAAAAGAAAAAAATGATTAGGGGGATCGATAATAAAAAAACAAGATTAGAAAAAATAGATTCAGAAATATCTGCAAAATCAGGGCTGGCTGCAGGGTTACGTCAGGAAGTTCTAAGGCTGGAGTCGAAACTTCAAGAAACAAGGGTAGCAAAAAGGAATGATGAAAAAACTCTTCAACGTTTGATCCCATTAAGAGGACAATATTCGGAAGATATATCTAAGCTTAATTTTCTCAAGGATGCAAAAAGAATTATTAATCCATTAAGAATATCTACTTGCCCTTTTTGTCTATCTCCGTTGCACAAAGATGATGGAAGGGGTAGATGCCCTCTATGTGATAAAGAAATTCCAAAAGAGGAGAATGTAGATATAGACGTCTCAAGAGAGATTAGAACGATAGAGAGAAAATTAAGGGAATTGAATTCATATGCTGAAGAACTTGAGGAAAAGATTAAAGAAGAAAAAAAACAAGAGAAAAAAATATCAAATGAATTATCACTTGCTAGTCAAAGACTAGATGATACCTTAAAGAGATTCGTATCTCCTTATCTATCTGAAAGAGAGGAGATTGTTTCTACAATAAGCCGGAATCAAAATGAAATCAAACATATAGATGGATTTATAACACGTAGAACAAATATCGAAAAAATTAACGAGGAAAAGTCAAAATTAGAGATGAAATTAGATAAGCTAAAGAGCGAACTTGAAGAAGAAAGAGAAAAATCGCCAGACAGAAAAGAATTAATCAATTCTTTGAGTGATACTTTTTTTAAGCATCTATCGACAGTTAATTTCCCTAAACTTTCAGATGCGTATATTGATGAAAGATTAGTTCCATTTGTCAGGAAAGTCAAATATGATAAGCTCTCAAGTGAAGGTGCGGTGAATCTTGCATCCATTTGTTGGATTACATCTATATATTCTGAAGCCATCCAACGGTTAAAACCGTATCCAGGATTTTTGATGTTAGATGGAGTACAACGCGGAATTGGTCTCAGAGCACATAAAGAGAATATAGAGTTCAGGGATGAATCTATAGTCAATGGGATATATACCCTATTGAAAGAATTGGTAGAGTTGGATGATGATTGTCAAATAATTGTAGTTGATGGTCATCCACCAGAGTATGTGGAAGACAATATAGTGGTGTATTATAGTGGAAAACCCGACAAACCACCCTTTGGATTTATTGATGATGAAATATCTTAAAAAGAAAAATAGGTCAGGTCCAATTTATATTAACCATGATTGTAAGAAAAGAGCACGACACAGCATATAACAGAGGATTTGTGATTCACTATCGCTCATCCAAAGGACGCACTTCGCGGTCCCTTCGTAAACCCGAGTCCCATTATACGCTATTTTGAAAATACAAGTTTGACGGGAGGATAAACATGGAAAAAAAGAAACCTTTAGAATTGAACAATTGGGGTACGTGGCTAATTCATAAGGTCGTTCACCCTTTTACAGTTTTTGCAACCCCTGTGTTTGTTCTTTTTTTAATGATTTACCTTGTATTCTATGCTTTTAGAGGAGGCTTCTATCCAGGAGTTCGTAGCTTTGCAGGTGTGTTGTTGCCACTAATAATGGTAACTTTTATCTTCATATTTCAAAAAGAGTTATTGGAGAAACTAGGAGAGATACCCACTCTATTTAGTTTCTTTGCTTCCCTAATTATAGGAATTGTTGTAATGGTAGTAGTTCGATTCTTTGTCTATTTCTCAGCGGTTCCGATTGCTGAATTAGTGTTATCAGGCAGTTTTTCTATATTAGTTTTCAGCTATGTAAGCTTTCGAGAGAATAAAATGTTGTCTTACTATTATGGAATGATTTCTGGGTTTCTAATTTATATCATCTTTTGGGGTTTTCCGGTATTGAGATGAAGCATAAAGAGATATTTCAAATAATTAGCAACCCGATTGAAACATCAAAACGGCGTATAACAGCGGACAAAAGAGAAATTAAAGATTTTCCAAAATTCGTCTATCGGCGAACTTCTTTTACACTTAGAACGCTATATGAAATAGTGGTTTTAAAGCACTTGGAGGTTAATTTATAATGACCTTGCATAGTACACTAAAATCAAAAGTTACTGAATGGAGGAATTCAAGTTATAAATCGGAGTACTCGGTTATCTCTGAATTGCTTAATTTCAACTATAATTCCGAAACTCAAACTTTGCGTTTCTTAAGAAAAGCTCAATTTGAAGCACTTGAAATATACTGGTATTTAAGGCTTGTGGAAAAGACGCCGCATATTTTTGATTTATATAAAAGACTCTATGATGACCCAGTAGAACTTTTCAAGACTTTAGGTATATCCATCTCTCAAGAGGATTTGCTGAAGATTATGAGCAAGGGAGGCATAGATTCAATATTTGTAAAGATAAAACATGATGACGGATTTGTAAGAAAATATAGGCTGGAAGCCCTTAGAGAAACTCTTAGTCTAGCTTATCCGAGTTATATCTTGGCTTTGGCAATGGGAGCAGGTAAGACTATTTTGATTGGCACAATTGTCGCTACTGAATTTGCGATGGCTCTTGAATATCCAGAGGCCAACTTTGTCAAAAATGCC
>JAUWRC010000077.1 GCA_030610745.1 Clostridia bacterium | reverse complement strand
TCTTTCAGATAAGATTATCTACACCTATATGGGCGTGCTTAAACCGAATTTAGGAAATGCCAACTATTGCAGCGCGGGACAACTTTCTCCTCTTCTCAATGACCCCTATTATAAGACAATTGGAGTAGGTACACGGATTTTCTTGGGGGGCGGCGTTGGCTATGTAGTCTGGCAAGGAACGCAACATAACCCTGCTGTACAACGCAAAGATAATGGTGTTCCGCAAGCACCAGCCGGCACTTTGGCCGTTCTGGGAGACCTTAAACAGATGAAACCAGAGTGGCTGGTGGGTACCACAATGCTTGGTTACGGAGTAACTCTAACTGTCGGTATTGGCATCCCCATTCCTATCCTGAATGAGGAAATATGCCGATATACCGCGGTAAGAGATGAAGAGATATGGGCACAAATCGTGGACTATAGTGAAGCTTACCCCCAGGGGAAGAAGAAAGATCTTAGTGAAGTAAACTATGCCCAACTCAAAAGCGGGAAGATTGCCATCCAAGATAAAGAGGTTCCCACGGGGAATCTATCCAGCTATCCCAAGGCAGTGGAGATTGCCAATACCTTAAAAAACTGGATCAAAAAGGGTGATTTTCTTCTAACTGATCCGGTAGTATATTTGCCTAGTGCAGGAACAGGTTATAGTTTCAAGCCACTGAGAGAAAGGCCGATTGAATAGTAGGTTGAGGATGGTAGGTAGCAAGTTTTGGATAGCAAAAAAACCTCTGTTACCTACCACTCAATTTCTGGAGGTGTCAGAGGTGATTTCGAGGCGAGTAGTTCTTCATTTTCCTCATAGACTTATAGATCAACCGATAGTATGCAGGTTGGTTAAAGAATATAACTTAGAGTTCAATATTTTGAAGGCTCATGTTACCCCAGAAGAAGAGGGCCTATTGGTTCTGGAATTGAGCGGGCAAGACAAAAACTATGAACAAGGCATTCACTACTTGAGAGAGGTTGGAGTCAGCGTACAACCTTTGTCTCAAGATATTATCCGCAACGAAAGAAGGTGCATTGATTGCGGGGTTTGTGTCCCAATCTGCCCCACCGGTGCCTTGATAACAGAGCCTTTAACAAGAAAGATTCATTTCTACGATAACAAATGTATTGCCTGTGAGCTTTGTGTGGACGCTTGTCCTTTTCGAGCAATGGAGGTACACTTTTAACGTATGAAGAAAGAAGGCATCAGGTTGGGTAAGAAGTAAGGAATTGGGTTATGTTTATGTAACAGTTGATTTGGAAGGATATAGAACGGGCAGTATGAATGAAGTCTTAAAATGATAATCCAATTTTTAGAAGCCCTGAAAGGCTATCTTATAGAAGTAATCCCTGCTTTAGCAATAGGATATTTATATTATGTCATCGCATAAACGAGGAAAAATATGTGGGATTATACAGAAAAAGTCATAGAACATTTCCGAAATCCACGCAATGTGGGAGAAATCAAAAATCCGGATGCAGTGGGAGAAGTAGGTAATATTATTTGTGGAGATGCCCTGCGTCTTACATTACGCATAGATAAAAAGACAGATAAAATTATCGATGCCAAATTTCAAACATTTGGTTGTGCAAGTGCCATTGCTTCTTCTTCCGTTCTCACCGAAATGATTAAGGGTATGACGGTAAACCAAGCATCTAAGGTTACCAATAAAGATATCGCTGATTACCTAGGTGGGTTACCGAATGAGAAAATGCACTGTTCCGTTATGGGTATGGAGGCCTTGAGGGCAGCAATTGGTAATCATAAAGGAGCACCTCTCAAAAAAGAAATAGTAGGCCAAGAGAAGATTGTATGCAAGTGCTTTAGCGTAACGGATAAAAAGATAATTAGCACTATAAAAGAGAATAATTTGAAAACCGTAGAGCAGGTGACTAATTATACCAAAGCAGGGGGAGGGTGCGGTAAATGTAAATCTGAGATAGAGAAATTACTCAAAGAATTTTGGGAGAAAGAAGTAACGAAAGGAGTTTATCAAAAAAAAGAGCCTCCAAAGAAAAAACTCACTAATTTACAAAGAATATCTTTAATTCAAGATACCATAGAAAGAGAAATACGTCCACAACTTAAAGCCGACGGCGGAGATATAGAACTTGTGGATGTAGACCGTAATAAAGTTTATGTGAAATTTTCAGGCACCTGTTTGGGATGCCCGGCGACAGAAGTTACCTTAAAAGCTCTTATAGAATCGAAATTAAAAGAGTTTGTTGAAGAGGATATTATGGTAGAAGAGGTTAAAGAATGGGAGTAGTATATGTAGATAATAACGCAACCACAAAGGTCGCTTCAGAAGTTTTTGAGGCAATGAAACCATACCTTACAGATGAATACGGAAATCCATCCAGTATGCACACCTTTGGCGGAAAAATTTACCGAGAGATTGATCGGGCAAGAGAAAAGGTTGCTGACCTTTTGGGGGTAAGTGATTCCTCAGAGATTATATTTACCAGTTGTGGCACAGAGAGTGATAACACGGCCATTATGAGTACATTAAGGTCTTATCCTGGGAAAAAACATATTATAACAACGAAAGTGGAGCATCCAGCAGTGCTTAATTTATGCAAGTTTTTGGAAACAATCGGATATAGAGTAACCTATATAGGCGTGGATAATGAAGGAATGATAGATTTGAGCGAGCTTGAAAGTTCAATTAACCAAGACACAGCTATTATTTCTATAATGTATGCCAATAATGAAACGGGGGTAATCTTTCCCCTTAAGGAAATTGCTGAAATTGCAAAAGAAGAAGGAGTAGTATTTCATACTGATGCCGTACAAGCAGTAGGTAAGATCCCGTTTAAATTAAGCGAACTGTCCGTAGACCTCCTATCCCTGTCAGGACATAAGTTACACGCACCAAAAGGGATAGGAGCCCTTTATGTTGGTAAAGAGACCAGATTTACTCCATTTCTAATTGGGGGACATCAAGAGTATGGGCGTCGTGGAGGAACAGAAAATGTTGCCTCTATCGTTGGTTTGGGGCGAGCCTGCCAATTAGCCAAAGAATCCATCAAAGAAGAAAGAAAGCGAATTGAAAATTTACGGGACAGATTAGAAAATACACTTTTACAAAAAATACCAAATGCGAGAGTAAATGGAAACAGGGAGAAGAGACTTCCTAATACATCCAATATAGGTTTTGAATTCGTAGAGGGAGAAGCTATTTTGCTGATGCTTGACGAGAAAGGCATAGCGGCTTCCTCAGGTTCTGCCTGCACTTCAGACTCTTTAGCGCCGTCACATGTATTAAAGGCCATGGGAGTACCATTGACTTTTATTCAAGGATCTATCCGCTTTAGTTTAAGTCGATACAATAATGACAGTGACATAAACTATATTATAGAACATCTGCCTCCTATTATCAGGCGGTTAAGAGAAATATCCCCTTACAAAGAATAAAAAGAGATAATCACACCAGCTAAGAGATTATGTAACGATGAAAAAGAAAGTTTTAGTGGCCATGAGCGGAGGTGTAGATTCTTCCGTTTCTGCGCTCTTACTTAGAGAAAAGGGCTTTGAAGTGAAGGGTATGACAATGTGTCTGGGAGTAAAAGGTGCTGATGGGGAGAAACCGCGCTGCTGTGGTCCACAAGCCATAGATGATGCTAAAAAAGTATGTGACCAACTAAAAATCCCTCACTATGTAATGGATTTTTCCCAAGATTTAGAAGAGAAAGTAATTCGTCCCTTTGTGGAGGAGTATCGTAGAGGAAGAACTCCTAATCCCTGTATAAATTGCAATAGGTTTATGAAGTTTGGCACTTTGTTGGAAAAGGCCCTTTGTTTAGGTTTTGATTATTTGGCTACCGGCCATTACGCTAAAATTGAAAGCAAAAATGGTCGGTATCTTTTAAAGAGAGCTTATGATAAAGTCAAAGACCAGACTTATTTTCTCTATCCCCTAAAATATGAGTATCTTGAGCATATTTTGTTTCCCTTGGGAAATTTTACCAAAAAAAGAGTGAGAAAAATCGCTAAAGAGGCAAACCTGCCTATCTTCGATAAACCTCAAAGTCAGGATATTTGTTTTATCCTTGAGAAAGACTACCACAGTTTCCTCAAGAAAAGGGTAAAAGAAATACGACCAGGCTCGATTGTAGACCCGAGGGGGAAAGTCTTAGGTCAACACAGGGGAATTTGTTTTTATACTATAGGACAAAGAGAAGGTCTGGGCATAAGCTCGAAGAGGCCTCTTTATGTAATCTCCATTGACGCTAAGAGAAATCAGCTTACCGTAGGAGAGAGAAAAGATTTAAAGGCCAAGGGGCTTTTTGCTGGCAAGGTAAACTTTTTGGCTAAAGATTTTCCCCAAGAGGTCTTGGCCAAGATAAGATATGCTCACAAGGAAACAAAATGTAAGATTTTCTATGAGAATAATAAAGTAAAGGTAATTTTTGAACAAGAGCAAGAAGCCATAACTCCTGGCCAGTCGGTTGTGTTTTATTATGATGAAATTGTTTTAGGTGGAGGAATAATAGAGGAAGTCTTCAAGAGATACCATTCGGAAGACTAACAAATTGAAAAATGAGTGGGTAGCCGCAACCTTCAATCTGGGTAAATAAACGCAGGCTAAAGCCTGCGGCTACCAATTTTTTTCTGAAAAAGTCCTTTGACCATAAAGGATCAGGAGGAGCTCAAATTAAAAACCTCCGCCGGGTTATCTCGCAGGATTTTTCGGGCAAAGTCAAGCCCCTCGGGTAGAGAAAAATAACCCTCCTCCACCTTTTCAGCCAGAACCCTGGCTATGTTATCCCGAGCTATCCGGGCATGAGCGTAAGCCCCTTCTACTATTAAATAGTCCCCCCCGAACCCGAATATCTTATTGGAGGGAAGAGTCTCTATCCATTCTGAGAGGATTCTTCGGGCAGCATAAGGAGAGATAATGTGCATCCAGCAAAGATCCGCATAGACATTGGGGAAGTTCTTGGCCAGAGTGGTAAGTTCTCCCGTATAAGGATAAGAGGCATGGAAAATATCAAATTGGGCTTGAGGATACTGGATGAAAAGGTTTATTAGGTGAGTAGGGTTAGAGTTAGTAATAATGTTGCCGCTTCCTTCTTGCAAACCGGTATGAATCTGAATGGGGAGCTTTGCTTCGATAGCCCGTTGAATGACCTGGTGCATCAGAAAGTCTTGCAAGGGTCGGGCTTCTTTCCAGGAGATTCCTTCTCCCAGATGATCAAATATACAATTGAATACCTGCTCAGCTTGATATTTGGCGGTCCTCTCATAGCGGATAATCCGATTGTAGGCTAAAACAGTCTTCACTCCCACTATCCCTTCCTTTATTCTTCTTTCGAACGACGAATTGAGCACCTTGAGTAAATCATCCAGGGTATGAATATTTATATCATATTCCCTTTCCAGTCTTCTTATTTGCCCTAAATTCCAGATACCGATGAGCCCATCAAAGACCCCCACTGGTTTAAGCATTTCCAGACCCAGGGGAGGAATCCTCATATTGAGTTTCTGGTCTAAACTGTTTAACTTATCTTCTATTCTGGAAGGAGGAGCATAAATTTTGCCCTGGCCAAGAAAAGTCACGATGCAGCATCCAATATTGGCTTTATCTCTTAGTATCTTACTGTGCCAACCTATCTTGTTGGAGGAAGAGATTCTCTCGGACAGAGTCCGGTAGGTTTTCTCATTGATATCTTCTACTTCAAATAGGTCCTGGGCAATGATCTTAAGAACCTTAGCGTAAGCAGTATTCTTAATCCTCAGCCAGTAGGGCTGAAACTTCTGCCACTTCTCTTCCAAAGTAAGCTCACCGGAACGTATCTCTGCCAGGAGAGAATGAGGCATTCCTGAAGAGATAAGATCTGAGGAAGCATAGTGAGGAAAAAGATAGAACAGGTCAAGAGAAAGACCCAGACGCTCTTCCTCCAGAATTAAGTGTTCGTGAGTATCCACTAAGGTTATTTTCTCTATTTCTCCCCTTAATTCCTCAAATAAATCTTTTTCCATTTAGGTATCTCCTTTAAAAATATTATTTTACTTCTCTTATTATCCTGTTAGAGGTAGTTTCATTGATCTCTCTTTTCTAATTTTAGATAGAAACTCTTTTACCTCAGAAAGCTCCGTGGTCTGCTGACATCTCGGCAAAGAGACCAAAAATTTTCCTCCGTAGGAGCGAGTCCTTAGACGAGGGTCAAGAAGAGCTACCAGTCCGGAATCATCCTTCGTTCTAATCAAACGGCCAAATCCCTGTCGCAGCATAATGATAGCCTGGGGAATTTGATACTCAATAAAGGGATTCTTGCCTTCTCGGGAAAGCTCATCTAATCTCGCCTCGGTTACCGGATCATCAGGTACAGCAAAGGGAAGCTTGGTAATAATGACTATCTCCAGAGCATCTCCGGGGATATCTATCCCCTGCCAGAAAGTATTAGTTCCCAGAAGAACACAGTCATCACTCCGCTGAAAATTCTCCACCAATTGATGGCGAGGTATATCTCCTTGTTTCAGGAATTTAAATTCCGGAAAAGACTCGCTCAAACAATCATAAGCCTTTTCTATCATTCGCATATTGGTGAAGAGGACAAAGGCCCGACCCTCAGAGCAGCGCAAAATTTCTTCTGTTCTTTTAATAAGCGCTTGATTGAACAGATTATAGTCACGAGAAGGATCGGGTAGATCTGGGGCGAGGTAAAGGAGAACGTGATTCTGGTAATCAAAGAAAGAGCCCAAAATAAGTTCTTCCGCTTCCTCTATCCCCAATCGTGCTCGAATAAACCGAAATGAGTTAGCTACCGCCAGGGTAGCTGAAGTAAGGACCACCGTCTCTTTGGTCTTCAGGATTCTCTCTCGGAACTCCTCAGCAATATTGAGAGGAGTCATATGCAGAGATATCCTAGCTCTCTTTTTCTCCTTGACTACCTCTACCCAGTAAACCTGATGAGCTATTTTCTGTTCGAGAATAGTCGTTAGATCAAGATTAATCATTTGGCAACGGTGAACAAAAGCTCTTAGCTCTTTTTTCTTTTCCTCCTCTTTTGCATTATTTATTTCCTCTTTTAGAAGTGTTTCCAGAGATAATAATGGCTCTCTAGGAGGTTTTCCAGAAAATCTGGTTCTAAACGACAGGAAACAGATTGGTTGCCCACTTTTGTTAATAGATTGTTAAAAAAGAGATTATTAGCTACTCTCACCTCAGCCACAGCATTAATAATCTGATCTTTTCTTTCTGTATAAATTCCTTTTAATCGCCTTATCAGTCCTTTATCTGTAGCTGGATTGAAAATACTAT
>JAUWRC010000068.1 GCA_030610745.1 Clostridia bacterium | reverse complement strand
TCTACAGCCTCTACTGGCTTTGCCCAGTCTCCAGGGTATGTTCTCACCGTAAGAGCGGGACCTACCAATTTTATGGCTTGGGTGATTCTTAAAAGACCCTTGATTTCTCCGGCTCGGTGCATGGCATCAGATAAATTGGCAGTAGAAACCTTATGGAAAATTTTGACGATTTCACCAGCCCCTACCCTCTTGAACAGTTTTGTTTTAATGATTTTTTTATCTCTTATAGCTTCTTTAATTGTCTGGGTAGCTTTTTGGGGATCTTTGGCTTTAATTATAGCTCCTCCTACAATGACGATACTTGCCCCTGCCTCTATCGCTTTTGACGCTGTCTCTGAATTTATCCCTCCGGCCACGGCAATAGGAATATTCACCGTTTGAGAAATTTCTCTTAGCCAGGAGAAGGGATCTTTTCCCCGCATCTGTTCATCAATGGAGGTATGTATTCCCAGATAATCTACCCCCATCTTTTCTATCTCTTTGGCTCTTTTCAGAGGTTGGGCTGCCCCTATCAGATCAACCATTACCTTTCCCCCATAGTTTCCAGCAGCTTCCCTGCATTCTCTGATGGTAGAATCGTCAGCCACTCCTAGGACACAAACAACATTAGCCCCTGCCTTAAAAGCTGTTTCTGCCTCTAGCCTTCCCACATCCATAATCTTCATATCAGCAACAATAGTATAATGAGGAAATCTTCGCCTTAACTGGCGAACAGCATCCAGGCCCTCACTTTTGATTAAAGGAGTCCCTGCTTCCAGCCAATCTATGCCTCCTGCCACTGCTGCCTGGGCTATCTTTAGAGCCCTTTTTAAGTTCACAAAATCCAGAGCTACCTGGAGCATGGGTTTCATTATGCACCTCTTTCTGAAGTCGCAATCCCTTTTTAATCAGGTTTATGTTTTCGACCTGTAGCGGTGCCATTTATGGCACATCTGATAATTTGAAAGAGCAGGATGCTCTTTCCTGTCCTGCGCATTCCTAAAATGGCAATTATTTGAGGGTCATCAAAATACTTTTCAATTTCTCTAAAAAGAAATCTCTCTTTATAATCTTTAATCTCTTCGATTTCCCTGCCTTGCCACCAGAGATTCTGCCTTAAGACTCTTTCCAATAGTGTCATAAATATACCTTTTGAGAGCTCTCCCTTTTATATTTTTGTCTTTATATTAACCCTGATTAATATATTGTCAATAGTTGTCTTTTCGTATGTGGATATAGTGCACTTTTAAATTTTAATTAGTGCAATTTTTGCCTCAAAAATGTTTATGCCCCTTGTTTTTCTGGTTTTTATTCAAAAACTGGGGGAGGGCAACGCCCCGTCCCGGTTGACATATTTTAAATAAAAACTATAATATTGTAATCGTTTACGAAACATTTTCCCCCTCACCCCTACCCTCTCCCCAGAGGGCGAGCGTAGCGAGGCTTATCTTGTGAAAGAGGAAAAAATGAGCTTAAATAAGCAGTCCAGCAAGAAAAAGCTGATTTATCTAGATTCTACTCAACCTGTAGAAAGAAGAGTTGAGGATTTACTTGGGAGAATGAGTCTGGAAGAAAAAATCAGCCAATTAAAGGCAAAAGAATGGCCTTTATGGAAAACATTTTCTAAGCTTTTTGAGGTTGAGGGTTTATCAGAGGATAAAAGAAAAAAGCTTGAGGGGTTATTTTCTAAAATAATTTTTGAAGAAAAAGACATTCTAGAAGCTATGTCAACTCATTTCTGGAGAAAGCACTACAAAGAAACACTTGTAGAGAAGGAAAAATATGGCGTAGGTCAGTTGAGCTGTACCCTTAGGCCATTTTCTCCTGAAGAAAGTGCAGAACTTGCTAACAAAATTCAAAAATTTGCTCTTAAAGAGACTCATCTGGGAATACCGGTAATAATCCATGATGAATGCCTACATGGATGCATAGCTAAAGGCTCTTCAATTTTTCCTCAATCAATAGCTCTGGCCAGCACTTGGGACCCAGATTTAATGAAAGAGGTAGCCACAGCCATTGGAAAAGAAACGAGAGCACGCGGTATTCACCAATGCCTTTCCCCAACTATCAATATCGCCAGAGACTCAAGATGTGGAAGAACCGAGGAAACTTATGGCGAAGACCCTTACCTGACCTCCTCTATGGCTATCTCTTTCGTCAAGGGCGTTCAAGGCCAGAAGGTGGCAGCTACTCCTAAGCACTTTGCCGCCAATTTCGTCGGCGATGGAGGGCGGGATAGCAACGAGATTCATCTCTCCGAGCGAATCCTGAGAGAAATTTATTTTCCTGCTTTCAAAGCTTGTATAAAAGAAGCAGGTGCTTTATCTATTATGACAGCATATAATTCTCTTGATGGGATACCCTGTTCCTCAAATAAGTGGCTTTTAACCGATGTTTTAAGAAAAGAATGGGGATTTAAAGGGTTTGTAGTCTCAGACTATGGTTCTGTTATACAGATACATACTCTACATAAAGTGGCCAGGACAAAGGCCGAAGCGGCTAAAAAAGCTATAGAGGCAGGATTAGATATAGAGCTTCCTGGAAGCGATTGTTTTGAGGAACTTCTAAGGTTAGTTAAGGAAGGAAAACTATCCCAGGAGGTAATTGACGAGGCAGCTCGTAGAATTTTAAAGGTCAAATTCTGGTTGGGCTTATTTGATGAGCCTTATGTTAACCCTGAAGATGCTGAAAAGATTTGCACCTGTGAAAAACACAGAAAATTAGCTTTAAAAGCAGCCAGAGAGGCAATAGTTTTATTAAAGAATGATGGCATTTTGCCTTTACATGGGGATTTAAAATCTATTGCCCTTATAGGCCCTAATGCAGATGAGGTAAGAGTTGGAGGATATAGTGGCTATGGGATAAAGGTGGTTACACCTTTAGAAGGAATTAAGAATAAGGTTTCCCAAGAAAATAAAAATACCCAGGTTTATTTTACTGAAGGCTGCAAATTAACTGGTAGTTCTAGAAAAGGTTTTGAGGAAGCTATAAAAATAGCTAAAAAATCCGATGTAGCTATTTTGTTTGTAGGAAATTCTGAAAAAACAGAAGGCGAGGGTAAAGATAGATGTAATTTGGATTTGCCCGGGGTGCAGGAAGATTTAATTAAGGAAATATCCAGTACCCGGACACCTGTAGTTGTAGTGCTTATCAATGGAAGTGCTATCACTATGAGTAAATGGATAGATACCGTAGGGGCAGTAGTTGAAGCCTGGTATCCAGGAGAAGAAGGAGGCAGTGCCATTGGTGAGGTTTTATTCGGTGATTATAACCCAGCCGGTCGCTTACCGATAACATTCCCCAAAACCACTGGCCAGCTTCCCCTTTTTTACAATCATAAACCGACAGGCAGAGGTTATGATTATGTTGACCTAAGGGGAAAACAAGCCCTATTTCCCTTTGGTTATGGATTAAGTTATACGAAATTTGAATATAGTAATCTCAAAATAAATCTTGGAAAAATAAGTCCCCAGGAAAAAATAAATATCAGTATAGATGTAAAAAATGTTGGCAGATACAAAGGAGATGAAGTAGTTCAATTATACATTAATGATAAAGTAGCCACCGTAGCCAGACCCATCAAGGAACTCAAAAGATTTGAAAGAATAGCTCTTGAGCCAGGGCAGAAGAAGAGGGTAAACTTCACTCTTCTCCCCCAGGATTTGGCTTTTTATGACATTAATATGGATTTGGTTGTGGAACCGGGAATCTTTGAGGTAATGATAGGAAGTTCCTCAGAAGATATACGTTTGGAAGGGAGTTTTGAAGTTAAGTGAAGAGGTTTGCTGCTGAGCAAGGAGTTCTCGTTCAGGGATGGAGCGCCTTTGGCATGGACGGCATGGAAAAATAGGGAAAAATAGGGACACATCCCATTTTTTTCAGGGAAAATAGGCAAGACTTTAGCATTTATTTCATTTTAGCTAATATTTGCCGTATTTTCTAACTAGCTCCATTACCCTTTTGTACTGCTTAAAACTAACATTTTTAGGAATGGAATGGTCTGAATGATAGATATACCCCCCTCCTTTTTTAGCTACTTCAAATTTACTTCTTATTTCCTCTTCTATAACACGAGGATCGGGATCGGCCATAGCCCTTACATCTATTCCTCCCATAAAGGAAAGCTTATCTCCATACTCTCTCTTTAATTCTCTTACATCCATTCCCGCCTTAACTTCTAGTGGTTGCAGGCAGTCAAGGCCTACTTCAATTAAATCAGGAATAATCTCCTTTACACGTCCGCAGGAATGCAGGATTATGGGCATGTTATGTTTATGGCAAAAGGAATATACCATCTCATCTGCTTCTTTATGAGTCTTGCGGTAGGTCTGGGGAGAAAAGAGAAGCGCATTGCGATAACCCATATCGTTGAAAAAGAAAGCTCCATCAAACTTGAATCCTTTTTCGAGCATCATTTCCATCATCTTTAAGTGAAGGTTGGCTGAAGTTAATATCATATCCTTTACCCAATCAGGGTCATCAGCCATAGCCATCAATAGCTGGTCGGATCTCATGTAACTTTGAAGTCCATCATAACCCCAACTCCCACTACAAACAATGAACTTACCCTCACTTCTGGCTGTTTGATAAGTGTTAAAAGCTGAGACCCAGTCCACTCGAGTATAATCGGGATAGAGTCTTTCCTTTATTGGCGGCCAATCTTTCTTTTCCTTTATGGGGCGGTCAATTAACTCAGGAGTAGTAGGATAATCCCGAAAATTTTTATTTACTGCCCCTGTTGAGGTAGTTTGAATAATAAAGGCATTGGTCTTCTTCAAAGTTTTTATGGGGAAGCGAGGTGAAGAATCGAAGCCAATCAGAACTATCTCGTAGCCAAAGTACTCTTCCACTGGAATATTATCGGGAAGTCCTTCCCTTTTCCACCTGTTTATGGTTGCTTCCCAGAGACTATCATAAATAGGTACCTGGTCTGGCTCCTCGTGTCTTAAAACACACTTTATTCTCTCTTGAGAGGTCATTTTGTTTTCTCCTTTATTGCCATTACTTTGTTCTACAGCCAGTTTAAAAAATTCATAGCTTTTTCTAAACCAAATATTTTCTTCATCGAATTTAAGATCAAATTCATTCCAGTCAATTGTTTATCACCCTGTCCAACATTGGTATATCGTTTTACGATATTATATTACAGCTAATTCTGAAATTGTCAATTGGACGTTGGGAGATGCTGAAAAAGTCCCTTCATCCCAAGCAAATCTAAAAAACCAGCAAAAAATCCTCCTGATTTTACCTTCCCCCAGTTTTTAGAATTCCTCTATAAAATAAAAAACCTTTCTGAACAAAACCTCTCAAAGTCTCTCTGAGCTCTATCGCTATGTGGGCAATTTTCAAAAACTCTTGATATAGGATTTGGTTTAAAATACCAATTTTTCTATTTTGAGCAGCTCTGCCAACATTTTCTGCATCCTTGTCTGGGTTTGAAGCCTTTGAAAAGTTCAGAGGAGTGGACAAAAATATCCACTCCTCTGCAAAATTGTCCTTGGTGGAGGGCATCTTCGGGAAAGTCTTATCTTGCGGCATACCAGGAATAGGCCTGATTTCGAAGGAAGGTCTGATTCTGGATGTCTTATTCGCTTTATTTTCTTCTCGTCGAGGAACAGCAAAGAAGGCTCAGGGACTTAATTCGGTTGATTGACAATATTTCAAATTTATGTAATATAATATCGTAAAACGATATACCAATGTTGAGTTTGATAAAATGAGAAGGAAAGAGGAGCATTATGAATGCAAGAGAAAGATTCTCAGCTTGCTGCCAAAGAAAAGAGGTAGACCGTTATTTTCGTTGGAATCCAGGTTTTTGGCCTACCACTCTGAAAGGATGGAAAAAAGAGGGCTTAAATACTGATTTTGATCCAGAGAAATATGGCCGGGACCTGGATGAATATTTTGGCTTTGATAAAATGGTTTGGATGCCTCAAGAAATTGCTGGAGCTTGCATCTGTCCATTTGCTCCTAGATTTGATGAAAAAATAATAGAAGAAGATCAAAACTGCCGAATTATTCGGGACGGCGATGGTATTATAAAAAAAGTTTTTAAAAATAATGAAGATGCCTCAATGCCTCAATATCTTGAATTTCCGGTTAAGGATCGCCTCACCTGGGAAAAGATAAAGCCTCGATTAGAGTTAAATGAAGAACTGCGTTTTGGGAATTGGAGTCAATTAAAGAGAGAATATGGAGAAGAAGGCAGGCAGTGGCCTCTGGCAACTACCTTATGCGGTACCTTTATGCTGGCAAGAAACTTATTGGGTGATGAAAAACTCCTCTACACGTTTTTTGATGACCCAGGGCTTATCCATGATATAGAACACCAATGGGTAAATTTAAATAAAGCAATATTTACCAGGATAGCTAGAGAGATGGATATTGACCTTATTATAATAGATGAAGATATGGCTTATAAAAGTGGTCCCCTTATTTCTCCCAAACTCTTTAGACAATTCATCCTTCCTTATTATAAAGAGCTGATAAGTCACCTCAAAAATATAGGAATTAAAAATATTTGGGTGGACAGCGATGGGAATTTGCAGGAGTTAATTCCACTTTTCTTAGAAGGTGGGGCTACAGGAATATTTCCCTTTGAAGTTCAGGCTGGAAACGATGTGAGAAAAATTCACTCAGATTTTCCAGATAAATTCATGATTGTAGGTGGGATTAATAAACGGGCATTAAGCAAAGATTATAAAGCTATTGAGGGTGAAGTGGATCGAGTAATGGGATATTTTAAAGAGAGGAGGGGTTATATGCCTACTCTTGACCATACAGTTCCACCCGATGTACCCCTTAAAAACTTTCAATATTATTTTAAATACTTAAAGCAATATGATAAATAATGGCTATTGCTATAAAAAGGAGCAGCAGAGCTAGCTCTGCTGCTCCTTTGCTTTTGTTAGCCCTTCAAACTTGATATATTTTGCTCTGGTACTCTCGCTGGCTCCTATTACAGAAACTATCCTTTTAACCTTTGGAGCTATTATTGTTTGATCTGCTATGGCTCCATCTCGTGCCCAGTAATAGAGGTACCCAGCCGAGGTATCAAGGTAAAACTCACCCGCCTTTCTGGCCATCTTCCCATTTTCAAACAGGGTATGGAATTCCCAGCCAGTTCCTACATTGGAGCGGTAGATGTTTCCAGAATACTGAGTCCAACCGGTGATTTCAGCTTCTGGAGAGGCTGAGAGGAAGTGTACAATTTTGTCCATTCTCTATTTCCCAACAGGTCTCCAACGTCCAATTGACGATATTTAATTTATGTAATATAATATCGTAAAACGATATACCAATGTTGAGTTTGATAAAATAAGGACGAAAGGAGATAAATTATGAATGGACCAAGAATAGTCGTTGCCCCACCCGGGCCAAAATCCTTAAAAATATGGGAAGAAGAAAAAAAGTATATAACTCCTGGTTTATCAGTGGACATGAAAGTAATGAGAAGAGGACCTGTAGTTTTTGAAAGGGGGGAAGGTAGTCTCTTATGGGATGTGGATGGGAACTGTTATATTGATTTTGCCGCCGGCGTATTAACGAATTCCACAGGTAATTGCCACCCCAAAGTTGTGCAGAAATTTACAGCTCAAGTAAAAAAATTATGGCATGTACATGATAATCCTACTCCAGAAAGAGTTAAGCTCTTAAAGATTCTATTAAACAAAACTCCTGAAGGGATTGACACTTTTGAGTTTTACAGTGGGGGATCGGAAACAGTGGAAGCAGCAATGAAAGCTGCTACTTCCTATACTCATAAATATGAATTTATTTCCTTTTATCGAGGCTTCCATGGTAAGACTCTAGGGACTCGTACAATCTGTCCAGGGTTTATAGGGAAAGGATTTGGACCAGTAATGAATGCTGTCAGAGTCCCTTGTGCTTATTGCTACAGATGCTTTTTTGGCTTAAAATATCCAGGTTGTCAACTTCACTGTGCAGACTTTATCAAAGAAGCTGTTTATTTTAATGCTTCAGACAATGTTGCTGCAATAGTATTTGAGCCTGTAATAGGAGCAGGTGGAGTGATTATTCCACCGGAAGGTTTCTGGGATAAAGTTGTTGAATTTTGTGGCCAAAATAACATCCTTCTTATTGCTGATGAAATCCTGGCCGGCGTAGGCCG
>JAUWRC010000108.1 GCA_030610745.1 Clostridia bacterium | reverse complement strand
TCCTGTGCCCAGTAATACAGGTACCCGCTGGAGGTATCAAGGTAAAACTCACCCGCCTCATCCAGAAGATCCAGTACCCCTTGTATGAAATATCGAGCACCACTTCTGAAGGGATAGTGTGGGTATGTACCATCTTCAACGGTTATTTGTCTTGTACCTGTATTAATACTGGAAATGGGTATAGTATCTACAAACCAATCCCAACTTCCTCCTGGCCAGATATGTATCTGGGCATCATCTATATCCCATCCTGAAGGGTCAAGGTCACCAGATTTATATTGGAGTGTCGTATAATTATCTACCCCCTCGCTGAGAAGATAAGGTGCCCGGGCCATAGGATAATCAGCATGATGCTCATAATTAGGTTCACGTGCCTTTCTGGCCCACTTTCCATTTTCAAATAAGCAATGGAATTCCCAGCCAATTCCTACATTGGCCCGATAGATGTTTCCAGAATACTGAGTCCAACCAGTGATTTCTTCTCCCCCATAAAGATGCGCGCTTCCTACTGGAGTATCATAATTTTTGTAGATGACCGAGTATCCATTGGTTCCTGAATCAGCATCTGTAAACTCTATGGTCGAGGTTAGGTAGTAATCACCTTGCCTTAGATAGACAATAATATCTCCGGCCATATCATCGTTTAGGTTACGGACAGTATCCCGTGCTTTTGTTATGGTAGCAAAAGGCTCAGAAAGTGTTCCTGGATTTGAATCACTTCCATCAGGAGCTACATAATAGGTAGATGAAGGTGGAGGAGTAGGTGTTCCCGTAGGAGTGGGAGTTGGTGTGGGTGTGGGAGCCGTGAACTTCACCCAATTAATATTGAAAAGATTTGTATCCATGAAAATTCGCATAATCTGCTCGCCGGCACTCAAGGAAATATTGTTCACTGTCACAGTTGTAAAGTTTTGATAGCCACCCATATTGGGTACATCGATCTGACCGGTCTTATCTACACCATCGAATTCGATATGGAAGTACTTGCCATTCTCCCAGCCGGCAACGCGTGCTTCGAGGGTATAAGTGTCAGTTGAAGCAACGTTTACCGTGTATTCTAGCCACTCACCGCTAGCCATCCAGCCCACATTGTAGCCACCGCCGGTATCGCTAGTGGCTTCGATATCTACATCGTCACTGCGGTACGCACCGCCTGTGTTACCCGAGTCCGCGTCGTGATAGGCCACGCCTTCACCGCCTGTGTCGTAATCCTCAGCCTCAATCTGGCCTGAAATAGCCCATGGATCTCCGCCGCCATACGGATCCTGCTGCCCACTCACGCTAGAGGCTGTTAAGGCTAACGTTGCCACTGCAAAAGCCAGGGTAAGCACCAAGCTTGCTAACTTTGTTCCTTTCATTTTATTTTATCTCCTCTTCATTTATGTTTTGATTTACTTTACTTTACTTTACTTTACTTCCTCCTAACGATCTTTATTGAAAGGGTCTATTTTTTTAAGTGGTGATTTTCACCTCCTTTGTGCAATAGAATTTGACCCGAAGTTTAGTAAAGCTGTTGAGGTAATTTTTCTATTCTAAATATTAGTATATCGTCAATGTTAATATATCGTTTTACGATGTTCTATTATAATATAATGATATAATGCAATTTTTCTGCCAACTTTGTCCATTTTAGAACGGCACTTACTTAGATTGCTTTCCCAGTAAGGATTTAAAGTTTTTTCAAGAGTGGACATCTTTGTTTTTTTCTTTTATTTTTTTACCGTTTTTGGCCATTTTTGTACATTTTTATAAAAAAGCTATTTAAAAAAAGTTCGGATTTCAGCTTCTGGAGAGCCAAAGGGATATTGGACAATATTGTTCATCCTCTATTTTTTATAAAAACTATTTTAAATTAGCTAAAGTTTAGTCCTTGTCTGGGTTTGAAGCCCCTGGAGAGGTTAGAAAAATGGACAATATTGTCCATTTCATACAAAATTGTTCCTATATTGACAATATTGAAATTGATTGTACGATAATATCGTAAAATGATATACCATGTTGAGGATTGCTGCCCGCCTGATGTGAATTTTGAAAAAGTATTGAAAGAGGCAATTAATCTATGAAGGAGCTGCAGGTATCTGCTCTATAAGGCTTGCAGGATTTCCAGCTATCGGTTTTGGAGGTGGTAACATTATTAAAAGCGGAACAAAGGCTCTCTGTAATTTCTACTGCGAAAATTTCCAGGAAATATTGAAAATATTAACAGAATAGGAGGTGGCTCTATGAGTACGAAAAAAAAGGCCATTGGTTATGTAGTTCCTCATACACACTGGGATAGGGAGTGGCGCTACCCTATCTGGCATACCAGGCTGCATCTTGTTCGGTTCATGGATATGCTGCTCCAGATTCTAGATAGTGATTCCGACTATCGCTGTTTTGTCCTTGACGGACAAAGCGTCATGGTTGAGGATTACCTCCAGGTAAAACCAGAAAAGGAAACGAAGATACGAAAGTACATTAAGGAGGGGCGTATAAAGATTGGGCCCTGGTATACGCTGCCTGACCTGTTTCCTGTGGATGGGGAGTCTCTTTTACGCAATCTTCTCAAAGGTATTCGTTACAGCAGAGAGCTTGGGGGCCAGCTTGAGGTTGGTTTTACTACCTTCGGCTGGGGACAGATTGCCCAGTTCCCACAGATATACGCTGGTTTTGGCATAGATTTTATCATAACCGGAAAAAATGTATCAAAAAAGCGTGACCCCCAGATGGAATTCTTGTGGGAGTCGCCAGACGGCAGGCGTATTCTGACAACGAGACTGGGCAAGCTTGCCCGGGCAAACTTTTTCATGAATGCCTATCTTCCCATTCGTTTTGGAAAGAAATACACCTCGGATGAATACCGCTATGAATGGGGAAGAGGTGGTACGGTGATCCACAAAGCAACAGAGGAGGGCTGCCAGGAAGATTATTTCAAAATTATAGATGAGGCTGGTTATTATCCTCATAAAATCAAAGAAGCAGTGCGTGCTGCCTGGGAAGCTACTGACGATACTACAGTCAAGGATTTGCGTCTCCTCATGAATGGGTCAGACTCAACAACACCTCAAAGCATACTTTCGCGCCTTATCAAGGATGCCAATAAAGTTTTTGAGGATATTGAACTTGTCCATGGAACCCTGGAAGAGTATGCAGAGGAATTAAAAAGACGAGTTAAACTGAAAAGACTGAAGATAGTTAAGGGGGAGCTGCGCGACGGGCCTGCCTATGCATGTGCAGGGAATGCACTCTCAACACGCATCCACATCAAACAGCTTAATAGAAGCGCAGAAAATACACTTATCAGAAGGGCTGAACCATTTGCCTCCATTCTGGCTATGGACGGCCACGAATATCCGTCCAAGCTTCTCTCTATCGCCTGGAAGTATCTTCTCCTCTCCCAAGCTCACGACTCGGTAAACGGTGTTACCCAGGATAAGACAGCAGCCGATACCCTTTACCGACTGAATCAGGCACTGGAAATTGGGCAGGTCCTATTTGATGAAAAAGCTGCCCAGCTTACAAAGAGTATAGACCTTTCTCATTACACCGAAAATGAAGTACTTCTTGTGGCGATTAACCCCTATCCGCGTCCAGTTAAGAGAGTAGTAAAGATTTGTGTTGATACACCGCGTGAGGAGAATATCTGGAATATTACCATTGAAGACTCTCATGGTAATAAGATGGCTCTCCAGCCTCTCTCACGCCAGGAAAAGATAATTCCTGTTGATGACATTGAAGCGAGGCCCTGGCCTTTCCATGTGGACCGACATATAGTTTATATGGATACCGGTGAGGTGCCCCCAGGAGGGTATAAGGTGTTCAGGGTTTTCAAAAAAGAGGAATTCAATCGAAATATAGTCTTCTGGCCAGAGGTTCGAACAAGCTCTGGGAATGATATCTCGCCCCTTTCCCATATACTGGAGAATGAATTCCTTCACGCCGAGATACGCCCTAACGGCACAATAGACCTTATTGATAAGACCTCAGGCCGAAGCTTTCAAGGTATCCATTACTTTGAAGATACAGGGGATGTGGGTGATTACTGGGTCTACTACCCTCCTTATGAAAACCAAACATATACTAGCATAGGTGCTAATGCCAGGATATGGCAGGAAGATAATGGTCCCCTTTCGGCAATTATTGGCCTTGAAATTAAGATGGATATACCCAGATACGCAAGAAGGCCAGAAAAGGGTATTGTCGGTGAGAGCAGGAGAAGTGAGGAACTTACCGGGATTACTATAACCTCATACATTACTCTATGCCGTGGAGCAAAATATCTAAAGATAAAGACAGAAGTACAAAATACCGCAGAAGATCACCGGCTTCGGGTTATGTTTCCCACCCGAATTCCTGCCAGATATTCCCATGCTGGGGGACATTTCAATGTTGATAGGCGGCCCATTGAACCTGCAAAAGATAAGAATGGCCAGTTCTATCCTGATATGCAAACCCATCCTCAGCAGAACTTTGTAGATATTTCCCATGGTAAATATGGCTTTGCCGTAATAAATAGGAGCTTTACCGAGTATGAGGCAGTGCGTGACGAGCATCATACGCTGGCAATTACGCTGTTTCGGAGTGTGAGAAACATTATTGCTACAGAGTTCCGCTCCGCTGCTGAATTCCCCCACCAAAAAGGGGGACAACTTCTTCAAACCCTGGAGTATGAGTATGCACTCTATCCACACAAAGGAGACTGGAAGGAAGGGCTCCTGCTTGAGGAAGCAGGAAAGTTCAATGTTCCGGTGTCCGTTTACCAGATTTCCCCTCACAGCTGTGGCACCCTGCCAGAAGAAGCAAGTCTTTACTCTATAGAGCCTGAAAATCTTATACTCTCATGCTTCAAATTAGCAGAGGATCGCTCCTCCTATATACTGCGGCTCTATAACCCTACGGAGGAAATGATGGAAGGAAAAATCTCTCTGGCGGCTAAAGTAAAGAAAGCCTTTGCCTGTACATTGAATGAAGTTCGAACAGAGGAGCTCGAGATTGCCGAGAAAGGCGAGATACTGGTGAGCGTTCCCAAGGGCAGGATTTTTACTGTTGAGCTAGAGCTGTGAGCTCCGCTGGAAGAAAAATAGACTTAAAATTGAAGGTTCTCGGTGGCAGTATGATAGCAAGAGACGCATCTGGATAGGGAATAAGGACAAATTAGGCATATCAGGTTTGATCCTGCATGAAAAAGGAGCAGCAGAACTAGTTCTGCTGCTCCTTTGCTTTTGTTAGCCCTTCACAACTGACCTTGTTGATGGTCGGCGGGTCTTCATCCCCACTATAGGGAACTAGTAGGGGAAATCACTCTTTGTCCCAATGTTATCATAATCCATCAAACCCGAATCAAAACCACCCTCCCAACTGACATTGTC
>JAUWRC010000142.1 GCA_030610745.1 Clostridia bacterium | reverse complement strand
AACTGGTTATATAGTAAACATAAGCGTATTTTGACAGCTTAAAATCTTGACTATTTTATAAACACTATCATTAGAGTTATAAAAACACCTGCAATAATGGCTCCCCATATAGTCACTCTAAAGAGCATTTTCTCTGCCTTCTTTGCCCTCAACAGTCATACCTCCTACCATGTGCGATAAATGGCACCGCTACGTTCTTTGACGTTTTTCCTTTTTCCTCGTTTTTTCTTGAGAGTAATAATAAGAATAATAATAGTAACCATAGTAGCCATCTGTTCTGTGAATATCTACTTTATTCAAAACAACACCGATAATTTTTGCCTTTGCATCTTCTAATCGCTTTTTTGCCTGGATGACGAGATTCCTCGGAGCATCACCTGAGCCTACAACTAAAAAGACAGCATCACACTGTAAGGCTAGAACGACGGCATCGGTAAAGCCACCTAAAGGAGGAGAATCAAGTAAAATTAGTTCAAACTTTTCTTTGAGAGACTCAAGAAGATCCTTCATTTTCTCCGAACCTAGAAGTGCTGAACAATCGGGAGGGGTTGGCCCACTGACAAGAAGGTAGAGATTAGGTATAAAGCTAGGTTGAATTAACTCTTCCGCACTGTATTCATCCAGGAGGAGATTAGTTAGCCCTGCTGAGCTTTCCAGTTTAAAAAGACAATGTAAATCTGACTTTCTTAAATCAGACTCAACTAGCAGGACTTTTTTGCCTGCCTGAGCCATAACTATTCCCAGGTTAGAGAGAACGGTAGTTTTGCCTTCTCCCGGAATAGCACTGGTAGCCACCAAGGTCTTAATGGGTTTATCCAGGCTGCTATATTGGATACCGGTACGAAGAGCACGAAATGACTCTGATGTGGCTGATCCCGAATGTTCGTGAACGATAAGATTTGTCTCATGATTAGACTTCTTTTTTTTAGGCTTATTCATTTTTTCTCCTCCTCTCTTTCATTCCCCCTCACCCTTTCCCTCTCCCCTGGGGGAGAGGGAAATAAAGGACGAGCTCTCTTCTAACTTTTTACAGAGCGATTACTTCTGATTCTTAATTTCTCTTCCGATGCCGTGTGGGGAATATTGCTTAAAACAGGTAGTGCTAAATACTGCTTAACATCATCTGGGGTTTTGATAGTATTATCCAGGTATTCCAAGAAAAAGGCCAAGCCAACCCCAAACATCAAGCCTATTACGAGGCCAAGAATGGTATTTCGTTTCTTACGAGGTTTTATGGGAAATTTAGGCGGTTTGGCTGAATCAACTACCCAAATATTGTTTAGCTCCAGGGCTCCTACAACTTGAGCTTGCTCATATTCGCTTAATAACATCTTGTATATATCCTCTGAGGCTTTAATTTTATTTTCTAACTGAGTTATCTTTTCTGAGGTAAGAGAAGAATTAAGATTTTTAAGTTCCTCTAACTCTTCTCTTTTCTCTATCATGTCTGTTTCCAAAAGTTTAAGCTGTTCCTCTATATAAGTAGAAGCTTTCTTTACTCCCCCACTATACATTTCTCGATTTTCTGCTATAAGCACTTCTGTTGTTTTATTGGCTATGTTAGCTGCAAGGTGAGGATCTGGATTTTCTACCTTAATCTGGATTATATTGGTACCTGTGAGCAAATTTACAGATAGATTTTTCCCTCCAAGAACATCAGCAGTTATGTCTAAATCCAGTGCTTCTATTACCTTTTCAGCTAACCCACGACTCTTGATTAGTTCCTGATAAGATTTTAAATAACTGGTCTGGTACTGGGAAGGTAGACCCTGTGTATTTTTGAAGACCTCGAGCAAATTAAGGGTGGGCTCTGGAGGAGAACTAACCATAAGAGTAGTAGAGGCTTGATAAATAGGAGTCATCTTTAAGCTGACGACCAAAGCACTAATAGTGGCAACAGCTGCTGCCAAAATAATAATCCACTTCTGTTTCCGAATTACCTCAATGTAATCCCGCAGTTCAACTTCATCGCCGTTCATTTTTGTCTCCTTTAAGAATCAAAGAAAGTTGCATTTTTAAGCTGCCTATGATCTGGTAAATGTTGCGGTTCCTCCCCACTTTTGACTACCTATCTGTACTGTTATAGAAAATCCTATGTGATTATCATCAATTACAGTCCCATTCAGACTGGCTCCAGCAATCAAATAATTAATATTTATCGATATCCTATTCCCTTGTATGGAGCCGCTCGCACTGTACCCCTGTACTGTAATTGTTATAGAAGACCCGTGCTGACTAATAATTGACGTCCCACTATAGCTATGGTTACCCGGACCATAGGTTTGATGAACTGAATAATACCATCTCCCGCTGAGCCTATCTTCCTCTTTTAAGTTATCCTCCTGGATTGATATTTTCTCGCGGGATTTTTCCCGAGAAGAATAGTCAGATACTTTGTTTCCAAAAGAAAGAACAATCATTAATATCACTATAAAATAAATAATTACTGTTTCTATTTCTTTCTCCGATAGTAAATATTCAGTGAAGTACGTTCTTTTCTATCATTGCGAGGAGTCAAGTACAGCGAAAAACGTAAAATGAAAAATGAAAAACCATAGCGTAAAATTCAAAAGGAGTCTTGATCAAGTTTCTTCAAAGTTTTGATAGTGGCAAAGCCGTTATAGGCTAATTTTGAATTATGGTTTTTAGCTTTGCGCTTTTAGTTTTTAGTTTAATTCATAACGACGTGGCAATCTCTTAATTGGATAGGAATTCGATATTGCTTCGCTGATGCTCGCAATGACAAATCATTGTAAAGTTAGTTGAGGAACGAACTACTAGTAAAGAAAAGAAAAATGCAACGTTTCCAATTCTATCTTCCCACAAAAGTCTATTTCGGCCAAAAAGTATTAGAAAATGTAGGCAAAGAGACGAAAATACTGGGTAAAAAGGCTTTAATAGTCACCGGAAAAAGCTCGGCTAGAAAAACAGGACTTCTACAAAGAGTAGAAAAATCGCTGAAGAGAGCAGAGATA